>NZ_FWZU01000004.1:0-300000 GCF_900177375.1 Desulfovibrio gilichinskyi
TTTTCTTTGCTACAAATCAGGTCGGCACAATTTTCATGGTTGCGGATGAAAGGGGTAATGAGGTAAAGCGAATTATAAATGATTCGTTTGGAAATCTATTGCTCGATAGCGGAGTCAGTTTGGATATATGCTTAGGGTTTGCCGCAGGACTGGCAGATAAAGATACCGGACTTGTACACCTTGGATATCGTGAATACGATCCCGCAATCGGAAGATTCACCACACCCGACCCGCTAGGATTTGCGGGTGGTGACGTAGATGTTTACGGGTACTGTCTCGATGACCCGATTAATTTTCATGATCGGACGGGGCTTGCGGGGAAGAGTGAAGGGAAAGAAGACAAAAAGAATACTCTAGATGAAGACTCTAAAATAAAAAATTTACAACATGATACCCCAAAAAAGACTGTTAAACATGCTGGATCAGGTATGGATTTAGAAAGCTCTGAAAAGATATCGCCAAAAGAAAAAACAAAACTTGAGCAAGATAATAAATCTAAATTTTCTCTCAAAGACCTTGGAAAAGGAGCTTTCAAAGGAATAAGATCCGGAATTCCAGCAGGAATGACTATTGGCAGCGCACTTGGGCCATTAGGAATAACAGCAGGAGCTATTACTGGCGGCTTTACGGGAGCATCAGTTGGCATGCTTTATTCAATAGGATCAAAAGCAATTTCTGACACATTCGGAATAGATGAAGATACTCAAAAAACTATTCGCAAGGCCATGGGGTATATGACCTCTAAAAAAGGGAAAAAATGATTAGTTATTTTATATCAGCAATATTAAGCGCTCTTATAATCACATGGTTATTTCGTTCTAAGAAATGTTTTTCATGCCCTAGATGTGGCGAGAGATTTGAAAGAATTCCCAATAGAGCTATGGGAATTACGTACTTGTTGTTAGCAGTTGTGATGATTGTAACGGGTATAGTAAATGGGAGGAATTACCCTTCTGTATTTGATTATCTAGTTGGTTCTTCTGGAATTTATTATCTTCTTAAAAAAGAAAAAAAGAAGTGCCCCAAATGTAAAAATGAAATTGTTTAATAGCATTAAATTATTTTTCCTTATTTTAAGAATAGCGAAGAATTATTTTTATAACTAGATTGCGTATAATTTATTAACAGCCTCGACTTCGGTCGGGGCTTTCTCGTATCAATCATTCCCACTCGGATTTGCTGGCGGAGACGTGGATGTTTACGGCAATTGTCTTGATGATCCGGTTAATTTTCATGATCGGACGGGGCTTGCTGGGAAGAGTGAGGAGAAAGAGGAAGGAACTTTTTCTAAGATAGTCTCAGGATTATATGAGGCTGCTACTGCAATACCTAAAGGACTTGAAAAAACTGCTGATAAAAGTAGCGAAGGTATTAAAAAAGCGACAATCGAAGGTGGAAAAGCGGCTTCCAAGGCTATAGTGAAAGGAAGTCATGTAGCCAAAGAAACAATTGAAAAGGCTGCCGACGAGTTTTAAAATAATAAAGAATTGCAAAAATATACCGGAATAGCTCTTGGGCTGGAGCAGTTCCTATTGCTTTAGCAGGAGGGGCGGCTGTAGCACCTGTAGTTGAAAGTATGATATCGCCTGTATGGGAGTACTGCGAATGGAATAACTCGCAACGCTGTCGCTAAAATACTTAGCACTGCAAGTGGTGAAAAAATTGCCAAAAACACCTACGATTTTGTAACCGCTTTCAATGCTGGAGAGCTACCCGCTCAAAGTTACGGAGGAGGCGCTGGAGGAATAATAGCTGGCTGGAAGGACCTACGAGATAATATAAAAAAAACGCATAACTATTTAATTAATAAAAATTGATAATAAGAATAATGAAAATAAAAAAAATCATTAAACATATTCAATGGCTTCCAATTTTTTTAGGGACAGTCATGGTGTTCGCAAGTAGAGCCTTTGATGGTTCCTTTATTGCACTCTTTCGAGGTGTTCCGCTTACAGGAATAACTCGATGGCTAATGACTATCACAGGAATATTTTTTATTTTTTATGGCCTTATATCTAAAGATGCCAGTAAAGAATTACAAGAAGCTACAGTCTGTCCTAAATGCCAAACGCCTTTCGGTGTTGGGCTTGGACTCGGCCTTGGTGTTAAGAAGGATTCCCAGCATGAATTTTGTCCTCAGTGTAAAGTTAAACTAGAACCGCTAAATGGTTTTTATAAAAGGCACCCAGAATTAAAAGAAACTGAAATTGATACCTCAATGGAAGAGACCAAAGAATAATTGAATCACAGCACCGACTTCTGTCGGGGCTTTCTCTTATCAATTAATTTTCATGATCGGACGGGGTTTGCTGGGAAGAGTGAGGGGGAAAGAGCAAGGAGTCCCTGCCAAAGTGATCAAAAGAACTGGGCGAGCCTTATGGGAAATAGGCAGTCTTGCTGGTAGATCCGGATTGAAACTAGCAGGGGATGCAGGCTACGAGGCTTTTAAAAAAATCAGCCCTCTGGCCCACCCTGAAACAAAGAATGAAGCTGCGAAGTATGCCAAAAAAGTAATCCTTGGCGAAACATCTTTGGGACAGGAGCTTGTTAAATCAGGTCCGAAAATAGCCAAATCAACTAAAGAAGCTTGGAATAGCATGGTTGAAAAAGAAAAAGACGCTGAAAAGCATCAGAATGAAATCAACCATAAAGTTTACTCAGGCAAATGGAGTGATCTATACAGTAAAAACTCAACCCTTCGCAAACAACGAGCAAAGGCTATTCAGGATGCTGTGAGTCCATCTTTAAAGGGAATAGCTAAAGCCTATTTAGACACTCCTGATGATAGGGTCACGCCACTCACTAAGTATCTAGATAAATTAGATCAAGTTAGGCGTAAGGATCGTAAATAAATTTAAAAAATCCTGCAGCAGCATTTTTGTGCTGTTGTAGGTATAACCTACTATTATGATTTATTTAAAAAATATTTTTCCTGATTTTAAAAATATCGTTGCAAAAAATTATATTACCTTATTAATTTTTTGCTTATATTTAGCAGCAAGTTACCTAAATAGAGACTCTGGATATGGCGAGTATTATTTTTCGTGTCTAGCAATCTCTCTAGTACTGGTTAGAATAGGCGTGAAAGAAATGGATATTAAATTTTTAAGATTTAATGCCTTGTTTAGAGTTGTACTGGTATATTTTATACTCTTATTAGTTACAAAATTATCAATCAAAATTACGACCTTAATGAACTATAATCTTATTAGTCTTAAAAGTTATATAGAGATTTTAATCCTTAAAATCAGACCTGAAATTGATTATAAATTTTATTTTGATGGTCCTTTCTTTGCCATAGCAGAAGCGTTTCTCTACTCGCTAATTTCACCTTTTATTTATTGCTTGGTGTGTCGGAGCTTTTCATTTAAAAAAATATTCTCAATATCAACTAAAGAATTTTTATTAGGCATTATGGTATTCGTTTTTATAGGAATGACACTTGCTGTCTTTATTTTATCCACATTCGGACTTTTCGATTCATACATATATATTCCTATTTTTTCATTATATTATGTAGTGCTTACGGTACTTTGCTATGTAGTTGGTAAGAATTCTTTTTCAGAAAATTATATAGAGCAAGATCTCGCACAATAAGTACTGACAATTAAATGTTAAAGATACTGATTGATGCAAGTGAACATTTGAGCTCTCAGCAGTATTTCATGACAAGAATCTCAGCCCAACTTTTTAAGCGTCCACGAATATTATCCTATTATCGGCAGATTCATCACACCCGATCCGCTTGGATTTGCGGGCGGAGACGTAGATGTTTACGGGTACTGTCTCGATGATCCTATTAATTTTCATGATCGGACTAGGCTTGCAGGGAAGAGTGAGGGGAAAGAGCAAGGAACTTATTCTAAAATCGCCTCAGGATTACATAAAGCTGCGACTGCAATACCTAAAGGACTTGAAAAGGCTGCTGATAAAAGTACTGAAGGTATTAAAAAAGCGACAACCGAAGGTGGAAAAGCTGCTTCCAAGGCTATTGTTAAGGGAAGTCATGCAGCCAAAGAAGCTGTAGGAAAGACTGCCGATGAGTTTAAAAATAATAAAGAATTGCAAAAATATACCGGAATAGCTCTTGGGTCTGGAGCAGTTCCTATTGCTTTAGCAGGAGGGGCGGCTATAGCTCCTGTAGTTTCAGATGCTGCAGCGTCTACTTTAACACAGATCGCAGAAGTTCCTATAGCGCAAACAGCGTTAAATTTTGCAAAGGGGCTCAACCCTTTTAGTGGAGAAGCTCCAAATCCTAAGACACCGAGTGAAGCGGCAGGAATCATTGCTCCATATTTAATTAAAGAATTTGATAAGTTAGGAGTTTGGGATAAAATTGGTGATCAGTATAATAAAAATTTAAAAACTAGATCAGACGAACATTTTAATTATGATAAAAATAAAATATTACCTTCTCGAACTAGTGTTGGCAACCATCGCTCTAAACATCACAATAAGTCTTCTAAAATTTAAGTAATTGATTTGTTAGTATTCGGAAAAAGAAAAAATGAAAAATAAAACAATTAAAAAAAAGAACTCTTCTGTTTTTATCAGGTTAGTTCTTTTCCTGGGTGGCATATATGGAATATTCGCAGCAGCTCCGTGGAATAAAGAAATAATTCTTTATCATCGGGGAGGATATCCAACTGACACAACCGCACGCTGGGCAATTACTGTTTTTTGCATCATCGCTATAGTATATGCAGTACTGGATAAATCCACTATAAAAGATAGGGGGCTTGGGCTTTATGAAGATCACATTTGCCCTAAATGTGAACGAGTCTTTCTTCGTGGTGAAAAGACAGAAGAAAATATATGTCCTGACTGCAAAGTTCTCTTGGAGCCTTTGGAAGGATTTTACGATCGCTATCCTGAATTAAAAAATGTTAAAGAAAAATTACCTAAAAATCTAAAAGATTTTAAATAAGTTACATCTGCCCCGACTTCGGTCGGGGCTTTCTCTTATCTATCACTCCCGTTCTGAGAGGTTTCGCAGGCTGAGATGTGGACGTTTATGGATACTTCCTTGATGATCCTATTAATTTTCATGATCGGACGGGGTTTGCTGGGAAGAGTGAGGGGAAAGAGCAAGGAACTTATTCTAAAATCGCCTCAGGATTACATAAAGCTGCTATTGCGATACCTAAAGGACTTGAGAAAACTGCTGATAAAAGTACTGAAGGTATTAAAAAAGCGACAATCGAAGATGGAAAAGCGGCTTCCAAGGCTATAGTGAAAGGAAGTCATGTAGCCAAAGAAGCAATTGAAAAGGCTGCCGATGAGTTTAAAAACAATAAGGAATTGCAAAAATATACCGGAATAGCTCTTGGGGCTGGAGCAGTTCCTATTGCTTTAGCAGGAGGGGCGGCTGTAGCTAGTACAGAAGCTGGAGCGGCTATTGGGGAAATGGCATATTCAACAGGGAAAAAAGCTCTTAAAGAATCAAAAACTATTTTTCGGGATGCAGAAAAAATTGGGAAAAAAGTTTTTAAGGCTTCTGATAAAAAACTGTATCATGGATTAGATAAAATAGAACAAAGCGTTGGCACCGAAAACGTAAAAGATTTTATCTCAGCTTTTAATGCAGGAGAATTACCATCGGTAACAAGTTGGGGAGGAGGTATTGGAGGAATCCTTGCCGGTAAAGATGAATTGCACGAAAATACGAATAAACTTATTAAATATCTTAAATCAAAAAAATAAATATGAAAAAATATCTTAAAAAATTTAAGTGGGGACCTATTTTATTTGGAATAGTTGCAATCGAGGAAAGTCACCCCTTTTCCATGTCTTTTCCGACTTATACAAGGGGAGTTTTGCTCAGCGAGAAAGCCCGTATAATAATGATTGTTGCAGGATTATTATGCATAATTTATGGTATTTTCTCCCAAAAGACCAATAATGAATTACAAGAAGCTACAATCTGTCCTAAATGCCAAACGCCTTTCGGTGTTGGACTTGGCCTTGGTGTTAAGAAGGATTTCCAGCATGAATTTTGTCCTCAGTGTAAAGTTAAGTTAGAACCGCTAAATGGTTTTTATAAAAGGCACCCAGAATTAAAAAATGCTGAAATTAATACCTCAATAGAAGAGACCAAAGAATAATTAATAGCCCCGACTTCGGTCGGGGCTTTCTCTTATCTATCACACCCGACCCGCTAGGATTTGCGGGTGGTGACGTAGATGTTTACGGGTACTGTCTCGATGATCCTATTAATTTTTATGATCGGACTGGGCTTGCAGGGAAGAGTGAGGGGAAAAACCACGAAGAAAGCAATCTAAATGTAGGTTCTGAAATAGACGATAAGCATCATGAAACGGCAAACAAGCCAGTTAAACCTGAGGAGAATAAACGGAATTACGAAGAGTCAAAAAAAGCATTAGCAAAAGAAAAGCCAAAACTTAAGCAAGATAATAAATCAAAATTTACTCTTAAAAACCTGAGAAAAAGTACTATCAAAGGGATTATGGCTGGAATTCCTATTGGTGCAACTGCAGGTATTCCATTGGGACCATTAGGTGTTGTTGCAGGTGGAATTACAGGAGCGATTACAGGACCTTCAGTTGAAATGCTTTATGAAGTTGGCTCAAAAGTAATATCTGACACTTTCGGTATAGATGAAGATATACAAGAACAAATTCGTGACGCAATGGGGAATATAATTACTAAAAGGGAAAAACGTGATTAGCGACTTTATATTTATACTATTTGCTTGTTTTTTAACTATAGGTTTAATGCATTATAAAAAAAACATTATCTGTAACAACTGCGGTGAACGGTTTAAAGTAATACCAAATAAATATATTGGAATAATGTGGGTGCTTTTATTTTGTGCAATGGCTCTAGATAATATTCTTAATTACAGCTGTAATTTCTCTATACTAGATTTTATAGTTGGCGCTTCTGGAGTTTATTACCTTCTTAAAAAAGATAAAAAGAAGTGCCCCAAATGTAAAAATGAAATTGTTTAATAGAATTAAATTATCTTTTCTTATTTTAAGAATAGCGAAGAATTGTTTTTATAACTAGATTGCGTATAATTTATTAACAGCCTCGACTTCTGTCGGGGCTTTCCATTATCTATCACACCAGCCCCTTTCGCAAAATCTCCAGTAAAATATTGAGTCCTTGTAACAGCTCATCTGTCGTACGCGTCCCGCTGAGTGAAATCCTTGCCATTGCAGGCACAACGCTATCACCCACTGCAAATTTCTCAGCACCGAATATATTAACTCCTGACTCACGGGCGCGAGCTTCAAAAGTATATCCACGCCATGGCTCAGGCAATTGAAGCCAGATGAAAAGCCCCGTGGGCTTACCAAAGTAAGTAAGTCCAGAAAGTAAATCTTTAATCACTGAAAACCTTTTCTCGGCTTCATTCTGCTTAAGTTTGATAACTCTGTCTGCGGTTCCGTCCTTTATCCATTCTGTAGCAAGCTCTGCATTAAGTGGTGGAGTCATCCAGACTGTATTTAAAATTGCATGGGACAGTTTGTCCCGCAGACTTTTAGGGGAAGACATAAAAGCCACCCGTAATCCAACAGCCAGTGACTTGGAAAGCCCTGCAATGTGGACACTGTTTTCAGGTGCCAAGGAAGAAACAGGCGACAGCGAACTCTGTACGGTCAAAGCATAGGCATCGTCTTCAATAATGATAAGACCGTGTTTGCGTGCGATTAAAGCAATTGTTTCACGACGGAAAGCAGACATACACGCCGTAGTCGGATTCTGGAATTCAGGCATAAGATAAAGCCCGGTAATTTTCTCTCTGCGACAGACAGCATCCAGCGCATCAGGGAGCATGCCTTCCTTATCCATTGCAACAGGAACTAACCGGATGCCGAGCATCGCTGCCAGAGTCTTCAAACCCGGGTAAATAAGTGAATCAGTAGCAATACGATCCCCGGCACGAAACAATCCCGTCAGGCAACAGGTAAGCGCGTGCTGCGCCCCTGAACAAATTAGAACATCGTCAGGAGTGACTTCAAACCTGTACCGCTTGCACCACTCAGCCCCAATCGCTCGATGTTCAGGCAACCCGCGCGGATCTGTATACCGCATAAATACATTTGAATTTTTCCTGCGGATAAGCCTTTTCATCCCTTCCTGAATATCAGGGTCCAGCTCATAAAAGCTGTTAGCAGGGCCGAGTTCAATTAGACCGGGAGCATGAGGTTCAAACGAAACCATGGATGAAGAAACCCGCGCGTCCGAAGCCACAAATGTTCCGCGCCCGACTGTTCCGGATATCAACCCGCGACGCTCAGCCTCTACATAACCGCGGGTAACCGTACTTACATTTATCTCAAGCTCATCAGCAAGTTCGCGATGCGTGGGGAGTTTATCACCCGGTTTAAGCTTACCGGAAAAAATATCACGCTCAATAGCATCAGCCAACGCGCGAAACTTCGGACCTTCTTCGCCTTCTAATATGGGATTCCATTTTGTCATGCATACAATAATTCCATTGACTGCATACAATGTCAAGAATACCTATACAATCATAAAAATTACACCACACAATTAATACAGGAAAATATTATGCATGATCACTATTGGCCTTTTTTACTCTTTGTCATTGTCATGACCGGAACACCCGGACCGGGCAATCTGGCGATGCTGGCACTCGGGCAAACCGTAGGTTTCAAGAAATCCATACCTTTCCTGATAGGAATGGTTACAGGCGCCACAGCCGTGGGATTGCTTGTTTCTTTGGGTCTTGGAGAACTATATATTAATTCACCGCGTACTGCCTCGGTTTTTAAAATTGTAAGTATCGCATATATCCTTTACCTTGCATTAAAAGTAATGCGAATGAACGTACAGCCGCCGGAACAGGTTAAACCGTTCACGATATACGACGGGCTTATGCTCCATCCGCTTAACCCTAAAGCATGGGCAATGAGCATCTCAGCATTCAGTCAGTTTGCAGACCCTACCGCCCCTCGCTTTTTTGAAATCAGCGTATTTGTGCTGACATTTACCTATATGGGTGTATTATCTCACAGCTTTTGGGGGCTGACCGGATCATCACTGCTTCGCATAATGCGCGCACCTAAACTCAGATTATGCCTTAACACTTCAATGGTGGTGCTTATGGTCGGGGCAACTTTATACGCTCTCTATAACTAAAATACATAACAGAACTTCTACATCAGAAGGTTTTAGTTTTATCATTATTAAGATATAAAATTCTGAATGCTTCCTTTCAGGGAAGTTTGAATCTAAGATTTATGTACAGTAGAAATACTAATTTATATGAGGATCATGATTATGAGTAAAAAAATCGGATGGATTGGAACAGGCGTGATGGGAAGCTCAATGTGCATGCATCTTGTAAAAGCAGGACACGAAGCTTTTATCTACAATCGTACAAAAGCCAAAGCTGCTGATCTTATTGAAGCAGGAGCAACATGGTGCGACTCCCCGGCAGCAGTCGCTAAAAAAGCGGATATTATCTTCACCATAGTTGGCTACCCAACCGATGTTGAGCAGACAATTCTCGGATCTGAAGGCGTGCTTGCCAATGCCGATGCCGGAAAAATTATAATCGATATGACAACTTCCGAGCCTGCATTAGCGGAACTTATCCACGCCGCAGCCGCCGATAAAAATGTCGGATCGCTTGATGCTCCGGTTTCCGGTGGCGATCTGGGTGCGCGCAATGCAACGCTTGCAATCATGGTCGGCGGGGAAGAAAAAGTTTTTAATAAGGTCAAAGATCTTTTCGATATAATGGGGCAAAATGTTCAGCTCATGGGTAAAGCAGGAGCCGGGCAGCATACCAAAATGTGCAATCAGATTCTAATCGCCGGAACTATGATCGGAGTTGTGGAATCACTGCTTTATGCTCAAAAAGCAAACATGAATCTTGATGAAGTAATTGATGTTATCGGATCAGGCGCAGCAGGGTCATGGTCCATAAACAACTTAGGCCGCAGAATTGCCTCCAGCGATTTCAACCCCGGCTTTTTCATCAAACATTTTGTAAAAGACATGGGCATTGCTCTTGATGAAGCAAAACGTATGAAGCTGGCTCTACCAGGACTGGCACTCGTAAACCAATTCTATATTGCTGCAATGGCAATGGGATATGAAGAGCTTGGAACGCAGGGCCTTTATAAAGTTCTCGAAAAAATGAATGCTATTTAAATTTGCTTTCAACTGAAGCTGCGAAAAAAGCAGCTTCAGTTGTTTTTAAGGTCTCTTAAACCCGAACCTTTCAAGAAATCTCTGAGCAGAATCACTCTGCAATCCCTTGAAAAGATCATCTCCGGAACTGTTTTTATCTATTACTACACCATAGTATTGTGCTTTTACGCTGAGATTATCAGGTAAATCCATAATCTGAATATCTTCCATCCTGTCTGCAAGATCCATTGCAGTTGTCCGGTAACCCAGAAACAGATCAACTTTATCTTCAGCAAACAAGCCATACACCGGAGAATGAGGCCCAGCCGATTTGGGAGATTTTTTACCCCCCACCAAAGTCATGGCCTTACTTCTCAAAAGATCACGGCTTCCGTCCTGAACACTCTCTGCCCTGTCGAACACGGAAAAAGCATAATCCCCTCCCGGGTCATCAATGGGCGTTGATGTTCCAAGTCTGTTTTCAGGATTAAGCATATTTTGCAAAACATCACCGCCTTGCAGAGCAGCCGGACGCCCGAATAAACATAGTGAATTTTCGGCAAAAATTTTCGGTGCAGAGCAAAGTCCCATATCCGCAAGAATCTGACCATGCTTTAAATTAGCAGAAAGAAACAACGCAGGTCTTTCTCCCTGTGCTATCCGCTCTCTTAAAACCCCGGAAGGACCAAAGACAGGATTTATTGAAATACCAACCAGTTCCGCCATAGCCGGCAAAACTTTACGCAAACTTCCGGCAGCAAAAACAAGTGTTGTCTCAGTCATTTCACACCGTTCCACCTTTTAATTTATGCGTTTTATGTATTTTTCCAGATTACGTTGCCCGTGCAATACAAACTTTCTCCCCGGCTTCAAGAGTAAAGACATCAACAGGCAGCCCATACAAATTGCTGAGCTTTTCAGAGCTGAGAATATTTTCAGTCATACCGTACCCTTGCATTTTACCGTCTGCAATCAACACAGTCCTTTCTGAAAAGCCGAGAGCATGGTCCGGATAATGAGTAGTCATTACAACAGCCAATCCCTGATCTGCCAGCTTGCGGACTAACATTAATGTTCTGGCCTGATTGCCGAAATCCAGATGCGAAGTCGGTTCATCTAGTAAAAGTATTCTGGCTTCCTGCGCAAGTGCTCTGGCAAAAAGAATTAACTGACGCTCCCCGCCGCTGGTTTCATCATAAGACTTATGCGCAAGCGATAAAATACCGAGAGTTCTCATCGCATCTTCTGCTATGGCGTAATCCTTGGCTGACGGCGAAGCAAAAACCCCTATATGCGCGGTGCGCCCCATCACAACAACCTCAAGAGCCGAAAACGAAAACACAGGAGTATGCATCTGCGGTACAAAAGCGATTGCCTGAGCCACTTCCCTGCGCGTCATCTTTTGCACCTGCCGATCTTCTATCATAACCTGACCGGCCGAAGGAACATGCAGTCCGGCCATACATCTGAGCAAGGTAGACTTGCCTGTTCCATTAGGCCCGAGGATAGAGAGCACTTCTCCGGCATGAACTTCAAGTGAAATATCTGTCCAGACCGATTTTACGCCGTCATAAGCGAAAGCAAGATCTGAAACTGTTAAGACTACGCCCAACCTGTCCTCCCTCTTCCCAGAAGCCATGCAAAAAATGGAGCTCCCACTGTGGCAGTAAGAATTCCAAGGGGAATTTCAGCTGAGCTTATATTTCGGGCAATGCCGTCAATCAAAACAAGATAACATGCGCCTAATGCAAGGCTGGCCGGAATCAGTTTTCTGTAATCGGGGCCGACTATCATTCTGGCAAGATGCGGCACAACCAGACCTACCCAGCCGATAATACCGCTGACGGAAACAGCACTGGCTGTAATAATAGTAACAGCTACAACGATACCGAAACGCAGCCGTCCGGCTTCCACTCCGAGAGTTCTGGCTTCCTCATCTCCGAACGAAAGAACATTAAGCCGCCAACGCACCATTAAGAGCCCTATAATGCAAACTCCCAAAGGTAAAAGAATTGTATAGAGATCTTCCATTGAAATGGAGGAGAGAGAACCCATGAGCCAATAAACAATCATCGGAAGTTTATCATCAGGGTCAGCGAGAAACTTAATAAGCGAAAGAAGCGATTGGAAAAATGCGCCGACGATAACACCCGCAAGGACAATAATCATGGACCCGCTGGCTTTATAAAGGCGACTCATCAGCCATGCGCAGATTACGGCAGTCATTCCGAAAATGAATGCACAGCCTTGAATCATCACAGGTTGATTCCAGATAATAATACCAAGGGCCGCTCCGAAACCTGCCCCGGAAGCAACTCCGAGAACATACGGAGATACCAGCGGGTTACGGAAAAGTCCTTGAAAAGCAGCTCCCGAAACCGACAAACCGCCACCGATAAGCATGGCGGCAAGAACGCGCGGCAGACGGACGTTCAGCACCACGGTCTGCGCAACGGATGACCATTCTCCGCCGACAGGAAGCCCTATCGCATTGCCTAAAATTAATATCACATCAGACAAACTGACTTGATAGCGTCCCCATGCAAGTCCAAGACATAAAGCGGCGGCAGGAGCCACCCAGAGCAGAATATTCCATCTGCTCCGGACATTCCTGCCGCCTTTAGTTTTGTAATTATTTATATTCTGCGCCATAGAATTCTTTGTAGTAGGACTTAACAAGGGCTGACAGATTTACATCTTTAAACTTTTCTGGATAAAGAGTCTTAGCCATCCACAGTTCGCCTAAAGCCATGGATTCAGGCAGTGGATGTCCCCAAGGTTTTACGTACTCTGGACAAACGAAAACACGATTGTTTTTAACAGCATCAACCTGTTTCCAGATTGGATCATTAATTAAATCTTTTTCTATTTTACGATGACGCCACTGAATGAACACAACTTCAGGATTCCAACGCAATATATCTTCCATAGTTACTTGTTTAAACCCGACTAGATCTTTTGCAGTAACGTTCACTCCGCCTGCACGTTCCATAATGACGCTTGTATATTTACCGCTACCGTATGTTCCAAGATTGGAGTGAGCCATGTAGCACTTTACACGCTTATCTTCCGGAATATTACCGAGGTGACTTTTTAATATTTTCTGATTTGCTGTAATAACAGAGATAAGTTTATCGGCCTTTTTCTGCTTACCGAAAAGATTTCCAAGAATCTGAATACCCTCTGTCAAACCTTCATTATAGGCTTTGTCCGCATCCTTAAGCTCCGGATTTAAAACAGAAGCCTGTTCATACCCGGCATTGTAAAGTGATATGGCCACAACTGGTATTCCGGCATTTGTAATCTGATCGATCATATCCTTCGAGGCGTAATGAGTAACAATTACCAGATCAGCTTTTAGGGCTAACAGACTTTCCATATTCACATTTTTGAGCCCGCCGGGGGTAGGCATGTTGTCGATATTTTTTATGCTTTTACGAGCTTCCGGCAGATATTCATTCCATTTATCAAGAATACCGACAACGGAATCAACCGCGCCGAGCTGAATAACAATGTCTAAAGCCTGATGCTGTAAGATAACTGCACGATGACTTACATCGGGAACTGTAACAGTTCTTCCAAGCTGATCAGTTATAGTCTTCTGCGCCATTGCAGGAAGAGCAAATAAAACTGAAAAAACCATAATTAAACTACAGACCACACCTAAAAACCGGTTACTTTTCATAAATTTATCTCACTTTTTGTAAATATTATTCAACTTTTTTGTCCAAATGGTCTAAAACTTGCCTTAACAACATTATGTTTTAAAAAGCATAACAAAGGTTGTTCTGCATAACAATAAACATTATATTAGTTGTAAAATGGAACTAGAACAGATGTGACAATATTCACAGGTTAATAAATTGGATATGTTTCCGTTATATTATATATTATTTAAATAAATACCTAATATTAAATGTAACTTATAAATAATTACATTTAAAAAATTATGTACTGTTATTAAATTAATCAGCATATTTTAAATAATACATTTTCAACATAAAATACAAACTGCTTATTTTAGTAAAAAAATAAATTCTACTGACTTTCTACAGCAAAAACTAAATATGATGTGTAATAATTGATTTTTGAAACATCTTTCGCGATTCGTGACGGGATAACAATGCATAAACGGGAATCGGGAATCGGCAATCCACTCTTCGCAAATTCCATTATCTCCTGATTTTCCGAACCTGAAACCGACATCAAGCACCTCTCCGTTCAAAAGACTGGTGGTTGCAAGGGTCTGTGAAGGTAAAAATTCAAGATCTACCAGCGGAAACTTAGCTCCCATGCGTGAATCAAGATCTGCAATACGTAAAAAAGACGGGTCCGTATTCAGTCCCACGCTGAGTCTGCCGGAGAGATTATCACCAAGACCGCGAGCTGCTGTGCCGAAATCCTCCATAGCTCTAACGGCTGTTTCTGCGTGTGAAAGCAGTTTACGCCCGGCAAAAGAAAGTTCCATCCCTCTGGGCATGCGTTGAAACAAATCTGTCCCGACTTCTCCCTCAAGAGATTTAATCTGGTTACTTAAAGCAGACTGACTGAGATGAAGAAGACCTGCCGCCTTAGTCAAGTTGCCTTCTCTTGCTACTGTCAAAAAGGATTGGAGTTGGTAAAATTCCATGGATAAGCCTTATGCAATCGATTTAAGTGAACGGTCCGATCAAAAAAAACCGCTGGTTATCTACGGCTAAAATCATAAAAACTGCATTAAGCGTAAAACCCAAGGAGATAATATGCAAGCTGGGAAACTCGGTCCCGCTCTTTTTTGCGGACTCATAATAGGTCCTATACTCGGCTCCGGAATCTTTATACTTCCACCGCTGGTTATTGAAAAAGCCGGACAGTGGGCTTTCCCTGCATGGCTGGCTATCATTCTCATCAACGCAGCGTTTGCATATGTACTCAGCTGGCTCTCGGTAATGCATCCCGGAGAAAGCGGAGTGACCAAAGCGGTGGAAAAAGCTTTCGGAGCGCGAATAAAAATGCTCACTTCATTTTACCTGATTGCTTCGGTCTGCATAGGCCCGGCAGCAGTGCTGCTTACACTCGGCGAATATCTGCCCAGCGTTGCTGTTGCATCATACTCCAATGGCCCAAACCGGCACGTCGTGGCTAAGCTCGTTTTCGGGGGGCGATCCGACCGCTATTCCCGGTTGAAGCGTACGACTTTGCCGCTTTTGAAACACAGCACCAACTGGTCGTTTTCAAAGGAAAATTTCGCCTTTTTCCCATCCCGAATCGCCTCTGAGCTAATGGTGTCGCCATGCACTGAAAATGCCGCTTTGAGATCTCGGACCTGGCCGACAAACGGAATATCGGACCACGCCAAGAAAGTTGCATCCTTTTCTCGGCGGAAGGTGAGCCGAATCTTGACCTCGCCCATTTTTGCGTCCACGTCTTTAGCCGTCCAAGTGCCGTAGAGTCGCTTGGGTGGATGAGAGGGCTTCTCGTCTTTTCCGACCTCAGTGGCATGAACGCTTGATGGAGACTTTATTGTCTCATCTGGAGCTCCATGAGCAAGTGGGTCGCCCAATACAGCGACCTCGGTGATGAGCCATGCGTCAGTGCCAGGAGCAGGTGTTTTGTCATTCATGGTCAACTTGTTCTTAACGCTTTTCACGCCGGGCAGTACCGCAACGGTGTCATTGGCCAGAGACAGGTGGGATTGCTCGCCAACGGTTCCGGTCAACGTCACAATATCATCATTGGAATTCACTTTGATACTATCGTCCTTGAGATAGGTCTTGAAGACATAGGACTCGTTGGCGGCGGACTCGACCCGGGTATCCATCGCGGCAGCGTACTCGTTGGCAGTACTCAAAACAGTAAACGATACGGCCAGAATCAGGCTCAGAAGATACAGTGATCTTTTCATATAAAACTCCTATTACGGTTATAAATACAGGTAGATACGGTTAACAGACACACCATAATTCGAGGCTTAAGGAACATTGTAAATTTGAGGAAGGCCCCCCATGGTATAGGAAGAAATCAGACCGAGACCCCAAAGAACCAGAAGCACTATCGCAATGACTTCAAACATGTTTTACCCCTCTCTACCGCTGGGAAGACTCCTTTATGATACAAGCTTTACCCCGGTTCATGGAATCGGTCTGTGCGATAGTGCACGTAGGAACATTATTTTAAACTTAATCTGACGGGAAAAAACCTCGAATATTCTTTGATTAACTCGACTGATTTTGCTGCTGTCATACTGATAGCCATGTGGGTCTACTGGCCGGAACTTAAAACACGCATAACTAGAAGAAGAAAAACCGTAAGCGGTAGTGCTTAATTAACCACACATACAACAACTTATAAAAAAATAATTCATCTTTCGAAAGCAAACTAATTGACATTAGTAAGCCACCTTACTATACGGCGGCTTATGAACAACTATTTACATCCCAAATACACATCTGTCTTAAACAAAATCAGGAAGGAAGGACATCCTCAGCTAAACGCCATTACCATATGCTTTCAGTTTCTAAGCGCAAGCGCAGCTATGGATGGAGCTTGCGAAAGCAGACTACAAGCCCTTGGATTTTCAGAAGGTAGATTTGTCTTGCTAATGCTGCTTCATGAAGAAACGGAAGGACTTTTCCCTCATCAACTGGCAAAGCAAGCTGGAGTAACACGAGCGACGATCACAGGACTACTAGACAATCTTGAACGTGATCAAATCATCGAACGACATGCATATGAAGATGACAGAAGAAAAATACGCATATTCCTGACCCAAAAAGGAGCTGATATGGCCACAAAGCTGTTTCAAATTCACACGGATTGGGTTGCGACACTATTCGCCGACATTTCACAGGAAGAAGAGCACATGCTGACTAATATTTTTGAGCGTCTTTCCAGAAAACTACAAAACAAAGCAATCGACGAAACAACAGTTTAGGAGCAGTTAAAATGAAAGTTCTTATTTTGACGAGTAGTCATCGAAAGAATGGTAATTCAAATATTCTTGCACAAGAAGTAAACAAAGGAGCGTCTGAAAAAGGACATAGCACCACAACGATCGATCTTGCACGGCTGACAATAAACGGCTGTAGAGATTGTGGTTGCTGTGAAGCTCCAAAATACAACGGCTGTATTATCAAAGATGACATGGTCTCAATTTACCCTCAACTTATTGCAGCTGATACTATCATTCTTGCTTCACCAATCTACTGGTGCAATATAAACGGGCAATTAAAACAATGTATTGATCGCTGGAAAGGAATTGCACCTGATAGGGAACACAATCCTTTTCAGGGTAAAAATATTGGAGCGATCTTTTCCTATGGCGATACTGACGTATTAACTTCTGGCTGCGTTAATGCGATAAAATCCTTACAGGATCTATGTGAATACGCACAGGCTAAATGGCTGGGAGCCGTTTACGGAACAGCATTCAAAGCAGGGGATGTCCTAGAAAATAAAGAACTTTTGCAACAGGCTAAACAATTCGGCAATGACTTATAAAAACATATTAAAATCCGGCCCGTTCAGTTAACTGACAGGACCGGATTTTAATTAATAATTATAAAGAATGACTAACCGCGCGGAGTTTCACGAATTTTCTTCTCAAACTCATTGCGGTCCTTACCGACATAGAAAATAAATATGCAGAGCATTACAATCATGCATCCGGCCAATGCGCCTTTTGCCGCGCCTGAAAGAGCAACCATGCAGAATCCGCAAGCCAGAAGCGCTGAACAGATTTTAAGCCATGCTCCTTTCGCTTTAAATCCATAACGGCGCAAAAGGTTAAGCGCTGAATAGAAATACGGAGGCAAAGTCAGCAACACGGCAATCTTTATAATATTTCCGAACATACTTTGCGTGCTTCCTCCGTTAGACATAATCATCAAGGCAACAAGCAGCAAACTCATCATTATTGATGAAAAGATCAGACCCTCAACGGGGATACCATGCTGACTCCGCTTGCCGAAAGCTTTGGGAAGCGTGCCGTCATTTGAAGCCCTGCATCCGGCCTGTGAAACAAGCATCATCCACGAACCAAGTGAGGCCAGACAGGCAAAAGCAGTAACGGCGGAAACAAGTTTCGGAACATAAGCAGCAAACGGCATACTTGCACAGATATGCCCCATTACCATGGAAAAAGGTGCGCCGGAGGCTACAACCTCACTTGCTGGAAACATTCCGGAAATGGCGGTACATGAAAGAATATAAACAAGTCCCGCAATAGCCGTTCCTACCATAGTTGAAATTGGGATTGTCCGTTTAGGATTCCTTACAACTGCGGTGTTAACAGAGGCACTTTCAACCCCGATAAAGCTCCAGATGCATAAAATAATCGCCGCAAGAATTGCTGACTCAGAAGTTTTACCTGATGCAAGCCAGTTACTGTTGAACTGTGCCACATCAAAGAAAGCCCAGCCCACTGTACCCGTTATCACAACAGGAATTAAAAGCAGTACAACCCCTACAGAAACAAGACGACCTATCCAGTCAGCACCCAGAATATTAATTCCGGTAAATATCCAGATAATTATTATGGATGTTATGCCGGCATAAAGCGGGTTTTGCAGAACTGGAAAGAAAATTGATAAATAATCCACACCTGTTATAGCAATCGCAATGTTACCAATCCAGTTGGCGTGGTAGTAGAGCAGGCCGGCTTGATAGCCAAGAATAGGAGCGACTTCGCCGGAATATGCGATGGGTCCCCCCTCTTGCGGGTCTTCCATGCCGAGCCTTGCAAATACATATGCCAGAGCCAAGGCTCCAAGAAGCGCAACTCCCCAGCCTATCAAAGAAATACTACCGATAGCGGCGAGATTAGCCGGAAGAAGAGCAATTCCCGACCCCATCATATTTCCGGCAACAACAGCGGTACACGCTATCACGCCCATTTTTTTGTGCTCAGCAGCCATGTCGCATCTCCTTATCTCAGTTAAATTGAAAATATTAATCGCTATATCTAACTACGCATTAACTTTATCCGTTGCAGCAACTCCAACTTTTATTTCACCTTCAAGTGAAGTTCTGTGCACTGACCGATGGTAAAAAATCAAAGGTACTGATGTAAAAACAATAACCCCGGTTAACAGAAATCCGACATAATAAATTGAAGACCAGATTCCTTCTGAACGGACTGCATGTGGAGGAATAAAACCGAACACAATTACGAACATGCACGTTACCATTGCAACCAGCGAAACAATCCATATCCCCGGCTTTCCACCCGGAATAGTGTAGCCGCGTTTTACGTCAGGGTGTGTGTAGCGAAGCCGGATCGCCGCGGCGAACATCAGCAAATACATAATCAGATAAAGCTGGGCCGCCAGAGCACTCATCAGCATAAAGGCACTGCTCACTGTCGGCATAAACAGGATCGCACAGGAAAGAACTGCTGAAAGACTAGTCTGAATGATCAAAATATTTGTAGGAATTCCGTACTGATTAGTCTTCTGCCACGATTTAGGAAGATAACCTTCTTTTGCAACTTCCCGAATCCCTTTAGAAGGTCCTACCATCCACGTTACTACCATTGTCAGTGCGCCATATGCCAGAAGAAAACATATGATCGGGGTCATAAACGGCATTTTGTGAATTTGAAAAAGCTTATCAAAAGCCTGACAGACTCCTGCACTGAGACTTACTCCGTCAGCCGGAAGAACCATTGCAATTGCAAGTGAACCGAAAGTTGAAAGCGAAATGATAATAATACAAGCCGCAAAAATTGCGCGAGGGTAATTTTTAGAAGGATTATCCACTTCGTTAACGTGAACCGCTGACATCTCAATTCCAAGAAAGGAAACAAGCATTGCCGCAAGGAGCATAAGCTGTTGTAAACTGTCGATATCAGGAATCAGCCCATCCCATGAAAAACTGATCTCCGAAGGCTTTCCAGAAAACACGTGGATAAGTCCTAAGACTATAATCAAAATTCCTGGAATAATGGTTCCGACAATCGCACCGGATGAACTGAAAAAGGCTGAAAGCTTCATATCCCTGAAATTAAGAAAAGTCGTAACCCAAAGCGTTACCTGAATAACTCCCACGATAAACCATTTGTTCTCGGCAAGAGCAGGATCAAAAGTATAAGCTATGGCAGACGCGCCAAAAGCAAGCACTGCTGGAAACCACGGCAGATTTTCAACCCACTGCATGAAAATCGCTACAAACCCCCACTTTGCACCGAAAGCTTCTTTCACCCACAAGTATACACCGCCCTCGCCCTGCCAGCCGGAAGCGAGTTCCGCTGAGACCAGTGCCGAAGGAATAAAAAAACAAACTGACGCTAAAGTAAGATAAAAAATCAGTGACCAGCCGTATTCAGCCAGTCCCGGCAAAGCACGCAGCGACATAATAGCCGCAACGTTGATCATCATCAGGGTGAATACGCTTAGTTTGCTTGATTTTTGTGGATTGTTTATTTCAGACATTTACTGATTAGACCTTATTTCAATCACAATAGATAAGCCCTCCGTTCATTACAAAGGGCTTATCTTATTGATTATTATTTCTTTACACACATGGTTCTAAAGAATTTCTTCCCGCCGCGCTCTATACGCTCAACTCCATGAATATCGCTTTCATAGCCCGGGAACACATTTTCAAAGTTTTGACGTGTTTCCAGATATTCATAAATAGCGTCAGCCTTTTCATTAAGAATTTCACCACCCATAATTACCGGAATACCCGGAGGATAAGGAACAATCATTACTGCAGGAATACGGCCTTTCATATCTTTAAGTTCTACGTATTCTACATTTTTTCTGACAACATTATGGTAAGCTTCAGACGGCTTCATAGCCTGATCCGGAATCACCTGAAATGCGGCCTGCATTTTATCAAGCAGCTTGTGCTCCTTGTAGTACTTGTGGATGGCATTACAATGATCTTTGATACCCACTTTCTCGTAAGCCTGCGGAAAACGTTTTACCAGATCCGGCTGCACTACGCTCAAAAGAGCATTAGCATCATAAACTTCTTTAAACTTAAGCAGCCCGGCTAAAAGCGAACCCTGTTTAGCCTTGGTTGTTCCCATGGAATTGAGCAGCAGGAAAGAATAGTAATCTGTTTTCTCGCAAACAATACCGTGATTGATAAGGTAGTTAGTGACGATAGCAGCAGGTATACCTTCCTCAAACATTTCACCGTTTTCTTTCAAACCGGGTGTTGTGAAAGTAAGCTTGATGGGATCGAGCATGGCATAATTATCTTCAATGTCATCAAATCCATGCCAGTCATCTTTTGAACTTAAAACCCATGGTTTCTGATTTTCACAAAGATATTCTGTATCTACATCTTCAAAGTTCTTAATCTCTCCGTCCTGATCAACCTTGGCAGGTTGCCACATTTCAAAGAACCAATCGTTATCGTCCTTCATTTCTTTAGCAATTTTAGAAACTTTTTTGCGAAGATTGACAGCTGCAAAAATAGTATCGTTCATCAGGACTTCACCACTATCTTCCATCATCTTAGTTGCAACATCGAGCGAAGCAATCATGCTGTACTGCGGTGATGTAGAACTATGCATCATGTAAGACTCATTCATCTCGTCAGGATCAATCTTTACATGGCTTCCGTTTCTGACATGCAGCATTGAAGCCTGTGAAAATGCCATGAGCAGTTTATGAGTCGACTGTGAACAAAAGATCGGAGGATGGTTTTCATTGAGGTCATCATCCGCCATGCCGAAATGATCTTTGTAAATCGGGTGGAAACGGGCGTATGCATACCAGGCTTCATCAAAATGAAGGTTCTCAACGCTTTTCTGCAACTGCTTTTTAATATTGATAACGTTATAGCAAATGCCGTCATAAGTAGAATTTGTCAGGGCCGACATCTTAACGCTTGACGCTTTAATATCGGCAGGAATCATTTTATTCTCTTTAACCTTTTTCAGAATAGATTCCTTGGAAAATTCTGACAGACGGCAAGGACCGATAATTCCGCGTTTATTGCGGCGGGGAACCATGTAAATAGGATAGGCATCCGTTATGACCATGGCGTAGTTGAGCGATTTATGGCAGTTGCGATCCACAAAAGCGATGTCGTCACGCACAAGCTGACTGCGCCAGATAATCTGATTTACGTTAGATGTTCCGTTAAGGACGTAATAGGTCTGATCAGCTCCGAATACCCGCGCAGAATTCTTTTCAGCATCTCCGACAACTCCCTCATGGTCCAGCAGAGAGCCTAGCTCAGGGACCGAAATAGACAAATCGGAGCGGAAAACATTTTCACCGTAAAATTTATGCATTGCAACGCCGGCTGGACTTTTGAGAAAACCTTCTCCGCCCATATGTCCCGGCGTGTGCCACGCGTACTTGTACGCCTCAGAATACTTGACCAATTCTCCAAAAAATACAGGATATACACCTTTAACATACTTAATTATCAGAGTTTCAATACGACCTGCCAAAAACTCTGAGGTGTCAGCAGTTTTCCACAGGCATTCATTTATTTTTTGCAAAACACTGGTTGATAAATCTGACACGGCAGTGCGGTCTGTCAGCAAGATAACTGGAATTTTTTTGTTGCGTTTGCGGATTTCATCAAGAAGAAATTCAGGAGAACCTTTTCCATCGTTAAATTTTTCATCAATATCCCAATCTATAACAACTGCCCCAAGGTCCGAGCGGGACATAAAAATTTCAACAGCATCTTCATAGCTGTATGACGGGATGACAGAACATTCCTGAATTTCAATAAGTTCTTCTTCTAACTCACGTAGGCGAAGTCCTTCATCATTAGCCGCTTCAAACTGACCTGAAACAATCAAGACAGGCCAAGAATGCTTTGTTATTTTCATCCGTCAAACTCCTTTCTAGCATTTTATATTTACATACATATAAAAATAATAACACTTGTAATATTTGATCCTTACTACACATACATTAAACTGTTTAGAATATCCATACTGTTTGGTTAAGATGCTCCTTACAGACATAAAAAACCGTCCTAATGATCTCTCCTCAGGACGGCCTTTTAAAATAAAAGTATATTATAAACAGTTAAGTATTACGTATGTGTTCTACAAAACGATAAAGTTCATCGGCTAACTCGGCCACCTGATTTGTAGCGGTAGTTACAAGCGTATGAATGCCTTCCGAATATACACCATTTACAACTTGATTCGGCTATAGGATAAACCTGCTACGGCACAATTAGACAGTCAACATCTTTTCATTATTTTTAAGAAGATCAGTAAGCGGTACTCCCCAATAAATAACCTCAACATTTTGTGCTTCGATGTCTCCGACTAAGCCGTACATTTCGGCGCAGGAACGGCACGCGCTCATATTTACTCCTGCGTCTAATGCCGTTGAAATAAGCTTTTTTACAGTATCATTCTCAGTTGCCAGCTTAACCGTCGGCCCCCACAGAATAATGGTAACATCCTCCCACCACCCTTTCAGCAAAGAATTTATTCCGTACATAAATACCATTTTTTCTGCGACTTCAGCGTCGGCATTGGTCCATAAGATATAAAGATTTGTTTTATCGCTCATTGTGTACCTCTCGGTTATTTTTGCGTTAAAGTAGCAGCCCCCTAACCACCTGTCTTGACAAAAAAACATTCGGCGTGAAATCATTGCACTGCGTTCTTTATAAATTTTAACTCCAACCTAAATACAAGTAAGGAAAATCATAATGTTCAATTATGACTTATCCCATTGGTCCACATTCTTTTTGGCTTTTCTGCTGCAATTCGTCGTAAAAGGAGCAGGCCCCGTCTGGGCACAGCTCATGCTTCACGGAACACTCATCATCGCTGCGGCCGCACTTGTAGAACCGCCTTTGATACTTGTAGGTGATAAAATGACCGACCGCCTGCGCCAAAGCCGCTCTCTTCGTGTCTGGCTGGATAGAACATTAGGCGGAGTGCTTATCGGACTCGGCCTGCGTCTTGCTGTGACAGAACGCTAAAGTACAAAAAATTTGATTAGTTCATCTCTCTAACACACCAAAAATCAAAATAAAAAAGGGTTAAGCTGATTTAGCTTAACCCTTAAATATTCAAGTGGTGCCGAGGGAGAGAATTGAACTCCCGACACGAGGATTTTCAGTCCTCTGCTCTACCGACTGAGCTACCTCGGCGCCGATTGGTAATTCCTATCATAACACCAAGTTATGTCAACTGTGAAAATTTGCTTTAAATTTGGGCATGAGCATGTGGATAACAAGGGCTAAACAGCTTAAAATAGAAAAAGCCCTCATAATTAAAATTATGAGGGCTATTCTTAACAGATGGTGCCGAGGGAGAGAATTGAACTCCCGACACGAGGATTTTCAGTCCTCTGCTCTACCGACTGAGCTACCTCGGCGCCGCTGAGGAGAGATAACTAACGAAACAAGCTCGCCTTGGCAAGCACTTTTTTAATTTTTTTCTAATTTTTCTTAATTTTATCTAATCCGAGCTTAGTCAGGGCATCTTTTGAAACTAAATCACGTATTCTATTGCCATATTCCTGTTTCAATTCGGCCAGAAACTTCGGATCTGTTTTACCTTTCCAAGTGGTCACTTCATGATATCTTTTGGGGATGGATATAGCATCAGGATCATAACCGGTATCAAAGCGCACCTTCCAACGCAAAGCCCTGACCCTTTCCCCGATTGTATCCATATTTTCCGCAATTTCATCATACCCGACAGATTTTAAACATGCGGAAAGCTGTTCATCATTATAAACACCGCGCCCGAACAAACATGCAACCATTGAGGTAATAAAAGCCCGCCCAGTTTCATCCTTGATGAGAAAGTCGCAGATGGCTTTAACATCCTTTTTATCATTTTTCTGGTCCCAGGAGTATCCTCCTGAGTCCAGATGTGAATGTCTGAACCCGAGACTCTCGGCAACATAGAAAGTCTCTCCTGTGGCATATCCTGCCATTTCCTGTCCAAGTACACATGCAAAGTCCTCTCCGCCATATTTCTTGGCGGCTACAAGAGTCCCTTTGGTAAGAGCGGAGTAGAATTCATTCTCTGCCTGACCAAGATAATAAACTGCTTTTTTATATCCTTCGGCATCCCCGAAAACGAGCGGTACAATTGTTTCCTTTTCAGTAATAAGACCTTTTTCAAAAGCTTCGGTAGCCCATGCAAGGGCAACCCCGCCGGACATAACATCCAGCCCGGCTTTTTCAATCTCATCCATTATAGCAAGCACATGAAATGCATCCGTCACACCAAGCATGGAACCGGTTGAAAATATAGGTTCGTAATCGTAGGCGACCTGACGGTACAGATACTGATTCTGTTCCATAAATTTTTCGCGCACAAAACCTAAATGGATACAGCCTACAGGACAACCGGCGCAGGCCGCGTTTCTGAGCAAAGTGTCATCCGCAAATTTTTCTCCGCTGATTCCTCCGATACCTTCATCATTACTGGCCTGAAGGTTGCGCCACGGCAGAGATTTAAGCTCGTTCAGGACGTCAAGATTGGCGGCAGTTCCTAGATTATGATATTTGCTCATCATATCAGTGTCTGTCATTTTCTTGTATACTTCGTTGAAAACCTTCGGATATTCATTATTATCCGGCAACGCAAAAGAGCCGTCACCCTGTATAACAATACCTTTCAGATTTTTAGATCCCATCACACTTCCGGAACCGAGCCTACCGAAATGACGGTATGAATCAGCATTAATACAAGCCATACCTGATAGATTTTCACCAGCAGGGCCTATGCGTAAAATTGAGCGATGCCCCGAACCGGAAAACATGCTGCGAAGTATTTTACCAGTTGCAAAAACATCCTTTCCAGCCAGAAACTGAACATCTTTAACTTCAAGGTGGTTCATCCCGATGGAAACACAAGATAAACGAGGGGCACGCCCCTTCATGACAATCGCGTCATAATCAGCGAAACGTAAGGCCAGAGCTGAACGCCCTCCGGCATGACTTTCAGCAAACTGATCGTGATACGGAGATTTAAAAGAACAGACAGTTTTGCTCATTAGCGGAAAAAGTCCGGTCAAAGCACCTATTGAAAAAATCAGCGGTTGATCAGGATCATCCCAAGGACGCTGTGTATATCCGTAGAGACTGAATAAAAGCGCGCCTAAACCGCTGCCGCCGACAAATTCGTTACGCCCCTCGACGTTGACAACATTGCCCTTTCCGGTAGCAAGATCAACAATGAGAACTCTGAAATAATCCCGAATCATGATGCGTCCTCCTTCTTTGCTCTTTTTGTGCTCTCAGATTCACGCATCTCAAGACATTCATGAGGACAAAAATCTACACATCTTCCGCAATGAATACAGACAAACGGGCGTCCTTTGAGATCTAAATAAATAGCATCGACAGGACAGGCTTCAGCGCATTTTCCGCAGCGTATGCACAGATCTTTTTTATGCAACACTCCGCCGCCTTTTTTGCGTCCCTTCATCGCTTCGGTAGGGCAGACGGCCGCGCAAGGAGCGGGGTCACAGGCAAGGCAGACTGTTGCGACAAATCCGGTAGACAGCCCGCCGGAAGAGGAAATTCTGATTCCCGCGGTATTCCATGACAACAGTTTATGTACTTGCCGCGCGCATGCAAAGGAGCAGGAGTGACATCCTATACATCTTTCCATACGGGCAGCGGTCAAAGTTTTCATAGTAAACTCCCAAAAATTTGGAAATAATATTGATGCTGAAACCAAAACAATCGCGACCACAACCGAACCCTAACAGTAAAAATCCCTTCATTCAAAGATTAACTAGATTAACCTTGACCTGTTGCCTCAATATTATATTATTGAAAATATAAAAATTATTTTGTGTGAGGCGTACGCCTTGCATTCACAGGTAACGAAATGGAGGAAGACATGAATGTAGGTTCACAGATAACTGAAAAAATTATTGAGCTGTATCCTGAAATAAATAAATATAACATTAAAATTACTGCTAAATTCAATGATGAAGATGATGGATGGATCGTAACTCTGAGCAAAGGAGAACAAACACTCCAGACTCATATTGAAAATGCAGAAGCTTTACAGTGTATTGAAGGTGAGAAATGTATGTATTTCGGGAACCAGTTAATGGGCTTTATTGACGCATATTGTACCGGAAGTGATGCTTGTAACGTCTAACAAATCATAGAGATTAATAAAAATCGGATAACTGCCTGGCAGTTATCCGATTTTACTTTTAAAACTATTTAAATTCTTGAGCCTGCTCAAGATTACCGATTCCCTTACCTTCGTATTCTTTACCGCTAAGATTCGCTGCGAGAAGTTTGGTAAGAACTCCTTTAGGACCGAGTTCAAAGAAAGTTTTTACGCCTGCTTCATACTGGTTAGCTATAATTTCAATCCAGCGAACTGATGATGTCATCTGCGCGCACATGATTTTTTTAATTTCTGCTGGATTCTTTTCAGGAGATGCAGTTGCATTAAAATACACAGGAAAAGCAGGAATATTCCAATCCATCTTTACAAGATATGCTGCAAACTCATCCGCCGCTTCCTGAATTAGCGGGCTATGAAATGCTCCGCTGACAGGAAGGGGTATAGCACGCCCTTTTTTTTCTTTTACAACGATTCCGGCAGCATCAAGAGCGGCTTTTTCACCGCTTATTACATACTGCGCAGGTGAATTGTAGTTGGCAACTCTAAGTTCTTTACCGGATTCACTTCTAGCTATTTCAACAGCTTCTTCAACATCGCTTTGCGTGAGTTTAAGAATAGCTGCCATGCCGTGATCCGGATTTCCAACCTGCGACATTAACTTACCGCGCAAAGAAACAGCTTTAATAGTGTCATTAATGCTGAGAATCCCTGATGCTCCGAGTGATGCAAATTCACCGAGACTGTGTCCAGCTGTTGCAACCGGTTTCAGGCTGTCTTTGAGGTACAGCCACAGTGACAGGTTAACAACTGTCAACGCAGGCTGAAGGGCATCTGTCTTAGACATATCGGCAGGAGAACCCTGCCAAAAGATTTCTCTTAAAGGGAGTCCGCTTTCGCTTTCGGCAAACTTCCACATATCCATTGCAACGGACCATTCTTCAGCAAGCTCGCGCCCCATTCCTGGTTCCTGTGAACCTTGCCCCGGAAAAAGTATTGATAAATCAGACATTATTTCTCCTTATTGTTTATTATTTCTATACGGCATTCACACCGCTATATGTAAATTGGATATAAAAAGACGTTTGTTTCGAAATGCACAGCAAAACAACAACTAAAAAGCAAATTAAATTTTAATTTTACCAATTCTACTTGAGAATATTTATTTGCCCAGAACTTCCGCAACCTTTGATTCAAGCTCTTCCTTATCAATAGGTTTTACGCAGTATTCGTCAGCGCCATGTTTAACCGATGCCCGGGCTGTTTCCAGTGTAGGATATCCGGTAAGCATAATAACTTTAATATCTGTTGATATCTCTTTGATTAATTCTAAGACTTCAACCCCGGTCATTTTTTTCAGTTTTATGTCCAGAATAGCCAAATCAATCTTATTCTTTGCAATATACTTAAGAGCCTCTTCTTCTTCAGAAAAAACAATGACATTATGTCCTTTCCGCTCAAGAATACGTTTAAGTAAAACTCCAGCGTCAATAACATCATCAAGAACCAAAATATTTGCCATGCTTAATGCTCCTTAAAACTACTGAAAAAACCATATTCCAATCATGGCCTGCAAGTCGACCTTCATGACCATAAAAAATCTTATTAAATTAATATCTCAATCAAATTACTTACTTTGTATCCACTGAAACCAGCTCATCGGCCGTCCGTCAGGATTCTCTTTTGCATATTCATAAAAATTCCGCAAAAAATTCTGCCTTTCGCGGGCCATATCTTCCTTCCACCCTTTCCCAAGTGATCCTTTATCCATCAAATCAGCTCCGCCTATAAGATACTGCCTTTTTACCAAGGTTTCAAAATCAAGGCGATTTGCGTTGCGGAGCATATCGTACATGAGCATAAAAGTCGTTGTCCGCCCTTTCCCGGCCCTGCAATGAAAATGCACCCATACATCCGGTTTTAATTCACGCATAAAATAAATAAACTGCTCAACAGCAGAATCAGACGGACGTAAATGATCAGTACAAGCTATACGCAGATACCCACATCCGCGACTTGCCATCAGTTCCTGTTCGGAAAAAACTGTTTCAGGCTTAATTGTAGAATTTCTCTTAACATAAAAGCCGCCGTCTTTATCTTTAACAATACTCACGGCGAGTTTAATTTCCGTCTGATTACGAATACCGCTTAAAACTTTTTCTTCACCGCCTGTAACCTTTGCAGACGAAAATCCTTTATTTGCTGCGTCACGATAACTGAACCAGCAAACCGCAGCATTATTAAGATACCCGTGGTATTCCTGCCGCAAATCCACCACAATAAGTGGATTTGGAAGATTGCGGTGCATCACATCAAACTGATCTACTGAAAATTGACCGCTGCCTGATATAGCAAGGTTATCAAGCCCGACACGTGAAGTGCCGTTAGTTATATTTTTAAACGGAAATGCTGTAGTACGAAAATTCCTTGGAATATTTTGTATAGCAGGACCGTCTAGAATTAAAACAGGTTGGGCTGCCAGCAAATTTGAACTTAAAACAATTACGTAAATAAAACTTAAAAAGACGGCTCTGCGCAGCAGCAAAAATATATCCCCACAACTCAAGATGTTAAGCATTACTAACCCCCTGCAGCAAAGGTACTAAAATATTATATTTAAGACTTTCAACAATTATTATTAAAAAAGCTGAATATATTTCTTTAGAGCTTGTCAGTATTTGAGCAAACTTCAAACAAAAAATATTTAGTACTTAGTAAACTTATATCGCCAGAACATTCAAAATGAAAATAGCCACACTAAATTATTTTTCAATATCTGTATAACTTGCTAAAAACATTATTTTTAACAAGATAACCTAAATTTATTTATTCATTTGAATTGATCACAGTATTACACTTAAATTTAAATATATTAGTTACTTCAATCTTAAATATTAACTTAACAATTTTGTCTCATTGATTACCTGCAAACAGGCATCTTCTAAGATAGACAATTATCAAAATGTATTTTATGCGGTTCAACGTTTGTGCGTTCAGCACATTAATATACATCTTTTTTCGGATTACGTATATTTTATACTAAATCCGTTGTCTTTTCTCGAAAGGAGTTCAAACAAAATGCATAAAAGAGAAACATGGGGTTCACGTTCCGGCTTTATTTTAGCCGCCGTAGGGTCTGCAATCGGGCTGGGTAACATATGGCGTTTTCCATACATAGTTTATGAAAATGGTGGCGGCGCTTTCCTTATTCCTTACTTTGTAGCTATGCTCGCTGCCGGTATTCCTTTCATGATTCTAGAGTTTGGACTCGGTCAGAAATTTAAAGGTTCAGCACCAAAAATTTTCTCATCTATTTCTAAGCGTTGGGAATGGCTTGGTTGGTGGCAGATCATGGTATCCTTCATTATCGACACATATTACGTTGTCGTCATTGCATGGGCCATCAACTATCTAATTCTTTCATTTACACAGGGATGGGGGATGAATCCGAAGGATTTCTTCTTCGCTGATTTCTTACATCTCAGTAAAACTCCTTTACAAACCGGAAGCATACAATGGCCGATTTTTGCAGCAACTGCTGCGGCATGGCTCTGCACTTTCCTTGCTGTTTTTACCGGAGTTAAAAAAGGTATTGAAAGAGCTAACAAAATATTCATGCCGCTCCTTTTTCTGCTGGTTTTCATTTTCATCGCCCGCGGCTTGATGCTTCCCGGTGCTGCAGACGGTCTTAACTGGCTCTTCAAGCCGGACTTTTCCGCACTTTTAAAAGGTAAAGTATGGGCTGACGCATTCGGACAGATTTTTTACAGCCTTTCAATCGGCTTTGCCATTATGCTGGCTTACTCAAGTTACCTTCCAAAGCAGTCAGACATTAATAATAACGCATGCATGACCGTTTTTATAAACTGCGGATTCAGCATGCTTTCAGGTATCATGATCTTCAGCGTTCTCGGTTACATGGCATTGCAGCAGGGAGTTCCTGTAAGTGAAGTGGTAAGCTCCGGCGTCGGTCTGGCTTTTATCACTCTGCCTACGGCTATCAACCTGATGCCTGTACCGGTACTCTTCGGCGTATTATTCTTCTTGGCTCTTGTTGTCGCAGGGCTCTCTTCTATGATTTCCATCACAGAAGCGGTTGTTTCATCAATTATTGATAAACTACATGTTACGCGCCAGAAAGCCTCTATAATATTCTGTGCTATAGGGTTTATTGTCAGCACAATATTCACCACAGGCAGCGGATTGTTACTCCTTGATATTGTTGACCATTTTGTTAACAACTTTGGGGTATTGATCGGTGGACTGGTAGAAATAGTATTTATTTCATGGTTCTGCGATCTGGAAGGACTTCGCCAGCATATCAACAGCACTTCTGAATTCAAAGTCGGAGCTATGTGGAAAGCATGCCTGCGCTTCATAGTTCCAATAATGCTCGGCTTCATGGTTATTTCCAACTTTATCGGAGATATCGAAGCAAACTACGGCGGCTACTCGAACAAAGCGATTATCCTTTTCGGATGGGCAACACTGTTAATATGCACAATATTCTCAATGACCATTGCTCACAAAGACTTTGCTTTTGTGAAATATGCTGAAAACAACAGCTTCCTCAGAAGGAGATAGATTATGACAACCGGCGCAATAATTATGATGGTTTTCGGACTTGGAATTACTTGGGGCGGAGCATTTTTATGCCTTCGCATTGCTCTTAAAAACCAATAAAATCAGTCAATATACAACAAAAGAGCCGCTCCAGCTGGAGCGGCTCTTTTTAATTTAACTCTGACTTACTTAAGATCTGCACTCACATCTTTAGCAAATTGACCAGTCATGGAAATAGATTTTATTTTATCTCCGCTGAAATCAACTTTGCTCATGTCAACAGACATCCATGTTAATCCTTCGTAATCGGTAAAATAGAACACTTTATTAGCAAGGTCAGATATAGTCATCCACAAGGTATGATCATATAATGTTTTACCGTCTTGCACGTCTTTAGAAAATCCTTCTACGATATAAAATGCATCTAAGATACGGGCAGCCTGCTTGGCAGCTTCTTTCCCATTAGCAGTTTTAACAGCGGTGGCAGTATAAACCGCTGCGCGTACAAATCTTGAAGGCGGTGTTATATCACCTGGCAGTCCATGCATCCCCGATCCCTGACCGGCTGGAGCAATAACTTTATTATTTATGCTTATAGGGTGAACACTTGTTGCCGAGAGGTTTACGTAATTTGAAAGATTAATCTGCTGCCAGTCAAAAGTAGGTGAATTTGTAATAACTCCTATTGAATTTTCATAAACATTCATTTTACCTTTTACAAACTCAACAACAACATTTCCGCCTGCTGCGTCAGTAATTGACATATGATAAGTCGGTGTAGAATTGAACCCTGCAAGCGGTGCGCCCCATACCTGCACCTTCTTAAGAGCCGCTACAGCTTCATCAACTGTTGCATATGATGTTAAGAGCCATGTGGGTAATTCCCATGAAGCGACTGCAGGTACGCCTGACTTTGATTTCTGATACTCAGTGTATTCAGGAAGAAAAAAAAGCCCTACGTGAAGACCTTTTTCATTCATTCCATCGCCTATTATAGGTTTTCCGAAAACACTTACTCCTACAACACCATATTTGCTTTCCCAAGTGATTGCTTTTATTTTTTCAGGCGGAGTACTTTTAAACTTCATACCGCGCGGAATAGTTACTACTTTAGATTGGAGTGACTCAGCCCATTCCAGCGTACGGGCATAGACAACATCATTATTTTCAGCTTTTACTGTTATTCCTGTGCATGCCTGCGCCGCGTAAGCCGTTAAAATAACAGCTGTCATACTTAAGAAACAAATTTTAAATAGGAAAAAAGATTTACCCATAATACTTCCCCATAATTAATTAATTTAAATTGTTATAATTTTTTTAAATATATCTGTGTTTAATATTTTCGGAAAGATATTTATATACTTTCTAATCGCTTGCTAAGCGCAAACTTCAAATGGTAGTCAGGATTATCAGCTGTTATAAAATATTATTTTAACCTTTTCTAGGGCTTTAAAATTATGTCAGATTCTCCGCAAAAATATATTCGTTACTCAATTGCCGCTTCAATAATCACCCTAATCCTTAAATTCTGGGCATGGCACATTACCGATTCAGTCGGTCTGCTTTCAGATGCAATGGAAACACTTGTTAATCTTACAGCTGGATTATTTGCATTAGCTGCCTTGACGCTTGCCCTAAAACCTGCTGACCAATCTCACACTTACGGACACGGCAAAGCTGAATATTTTTCAAGCGGCGCAGAAGGAATGCTGATTCTAATCGCAGCCGTGGGCATTGTGTACGCCTCTATTGAAAGGTTTATGTCTCCGTCTGTTCCAAGTAATTTACTGGCTGGTCTACTAATAGCTCTGCTATCTTCAGCGGTTAACTTTGTTACCGCCAAAGTGATGCTTAAAGGATCACAGATTCATGATTCAATCACGCTCGAAGCAGATGCTAAACATCTGTTAACAGATGTGTGGACCTCAGTAGGGCTGGTGCTCGGTCTGGGTGTTATGCTCTTCACTCCTCCGTCCTGGGCTATTCTTGACCCGATCATCGCAATAATAATGGCCATAAATATTATCTTCACAGGATTTTACCTGATTAAAAAATCATACTCAGGACTTATGGATAATACCCTGCCGGAACCTGAACTTTCGCTTATTGATAAATCCATCAGACTATGTGCAGGAGAAGAGGTTCTTTACCATGGTCTCAGAACGCGTAAGGCAGGTTCTCAGAGATTTATTGACTTCCATCTGCTTCTACCCGGCAAATCAACCATTAAAAGCTCTCATACACTATGCAGTAAAATTGAAACATGCATTCAAGATGAGCTTAATAACTGCCACGTTACCATTCATGTAGAGCCTGAAGAAGATAAAAGTTCTTATGATTGCGAAGAAACAGGCGGGCTTTGCGGATCTGTTTTAAAAGCAAATGAGAAGTAAAAGTTTTCCACAGTGCTAAAAGAAAAAATAATTATACACACTCATCAAGAAGATCAGCTTGAAAGTGTACTTGTTATACCTGACGGTTCAGGTCCATTCCCTGCAGTTTTGCTTATCCACGAATATACGGGGCTGAATAAGGTAACTTTGGATCACGCACGGCGGCTTGCCACCGCAGGATATGTTGTTCTTGCGGCAGATTTTTATGGCCCTGCCAAGAGACCAAAAAATATTAATGAAGCACGCACTGTTCATAGAATTTTCCGTGATAACCGTGTCTTAATGCGGAGCCGCGCTAAATCCTGTCTTGAAACGCTTATCAATCAGCCTGAAACAGATTCCGCAAAACTTGCGGCATTAGGATTTTCATTTGGCGGCGGGGCTGTACTTGAGATAGCCCGTATCTGTGATCTGAAACAAGTAATCAGCGTTTATGGATACTTAGATACAACACACCCAGCCTCATTCGGACAAATTAAAGCAAAAATATTTGCTGTTCATGTAGAAGATGACCCTGTGGTGCCGGAAAGCCATGCTGAAATGTTCACAAAAGAAATGAATGATGCGGAAGCTGATTGGTCTATTAAATATCTTAAAAACACAAAACATGGATTCATGAGTCCTGACGACAAAGCTTTTGATCAGGTTCTGGCTGAAAAAACATGGGATATTATTTTAGAGAATCTTAATAAATAGATATAAAAAGAAAAGCCCCGCAATATGCGGGGCTTTAAACAATATCAATTTCTTAAATTTTCTACCAAGTATTCTTATGAACACGTTCTTCTTTATAGCGATCTTTGTATTTCTGTTCCTGATCAGGCCAGCCGATAATGACAAAGCTAAGCGGTATTACATTCTCCGGTAAATTAAAGTGCTCAGTAAATCCTTTAATTCTGTCTTCCTTAGGATAAATTCCAGTCCAGACTGCACCCAAACCTTTACCTCGTACAGCCAATAATAAAGTCTGGGTAGCGGAAGCGCAGTCCTGAATCCAATATCCGGGGTACTTTTCAAGACTTAAATCACCGCAAATAATAATTCCTAAAGGTGCATGAGCTGCCATTCCTGCAAACTCACTATACTCTTTAACTCCGGCTAATTTTTCGCGGTCATCAACCACAATAAAATGCCATGGCTGCGCATTACCTGCACTTGGTGCAACCATTGCCGCACTGAGAAGTTCTTTAATCAATTCATCAGATATAGGTTTATCCTGATATTTTCTAACACTTCTTCTGGTATGAATAGCTTCTAATACTTCCATTTCAATTCTGCTCCGAATTTTACGGTATAATAACCTGATTTAAAATATAAAATACATTCAATATTTAGAAGTGCAACCCAATACCTTCTGATTTTTTATCACTTCAATACTAACAATAATTATTTATATTTAAATTACTATTGTTAAAAAGTATAATTTATTTTTTTAGCTTTAAAAAAAATTATTCTCTTGATTTTAGCAAAATTTATTATATAACAGAAATAACCAGCAAGAGATTACTTATTCTGATTTGCTGTTACACCCCCTTGTGGCGGCGTCGAGACTCCACCCTCACCAACTCGGCGTCGCCAATCTTTTTTCTATTCCACATTTATAACCCTTGACGAAGTGCTCGTCCGATATGATTCTTAACAGATCTTGAATCATAAACAGGGCAGTCATTTGAACCAGCAAGACAAAGTAAAAGAGTATATAGCTTCACTTCTAGCTTCTCCTGTAATGGGTGATCAGGTCGTTCACCACAGGATAATTGGCGGTAACAATGCTGTGTATGGTGAGCCGCGTCATAAATGGCCGGATTCACTTAAGTCAGTCTTAAACTTTCGTGAAATAGAAAAACTATACTCACATCAGGCAAAAGCCACAGATTACGCCCGTGCCGGAAGAAATGTTGTAATCGCTACCCCTACTGCAAGCGGCAAAACTCTTACCTACAATCTGCCTGTACTTGAGCAGTGTCTGCGTAATCCTGACAACCATGCTCTTTACCTTTTCCCGCTTAAAGCTCTTGCGCAGGATCAGCTTAAAACTTTCAACGAAATGACCGGACTTCTGCCTTCAGGAATCAGACCGGAAGCAGAAATTTATGACGGGGATACAACTCCGTATAAACGAAAAAAAATACGCGATAATCCACCGTCAGTAATTCTTACTAATCCTGAAATGATCCACTTATCCATTCTGCCGCATCATGAAAGATGGGCCTCATTTATCTCAGGACTTACGCATATTGTTGTGGATGAAGTCCACACCTACCGCGGGGTAATGGGTTCACACATGGCTATGGTTTTCCGCAGATTACTGAGAATTTGTAAATTTTACGGTGCGGAACCTTCCTTTATTTTTTCATCAGCAACAGTCGGTAATCCTGCTCAGCTTTGTAAATCTCTAACAGGTCTTGATGTTACAGCAATTACTGAAAGCGGAGCTGCATCAGGAAAACGTAATTTTGTTTTCTTTAATCCTTTGGTCAGCCCTTCAAGCGCAGCTATTCAGCTGCTTAAAGCTGCTCTAGCCAGAGGTCTAAGGACAATTGTTTATACACAGTCTCGCAAAATGACTGAGCTGATAGCAATGTGGGTAAGCGAAAAAGCCGGAAAATATAAAGATAAAATAAGTGCGTACAGAGCAGGATTTTTACCAGAGGAAAGAAGAGAAATTGAATCAAGAATGTCATCAGGTGATCTGCTGGCTGTAATATCAACAAGCGCGCTTGAACTCGGAATTGATATAGGAGGCTTAGACCTCTGCATTATGGTCGGTTATCCCGGATCAGTTATGGCTACGTTGCAACGAGGTGGTCGCGTCGGCCGCAGTAATCAGGAATCAGCTGTTATTCTCATCGGCCAGGAAGATGCACTTGATCAATATTTTATGCGCCATCCTGATAATTTTTTCTCACGACCGCCTGAAAACGCAGTGCTTAATCCGTATAATCCTGTCATCATGGAGAAACATCTCATCTGCGCTGTTTCAGAACTTACTCTGCGGGAAAATGACTATTTGTTAAAAGATGAAAAAATCAAAAATAAAGTTCTTGAGATGGAACATGATGGAATACTGCTCCGAAACAAACGCGGTGATGAAATTTATTCCAAACGCAAAAGACCGCACCGTGAAATTTCTCTGCGCGGTGCCGGAGGAACAATTCATATTGAAGACTCTGAAACATCAGAACCTATCGGTACAATTGATGAAGTCAGGGCATACTCTGAAGCGCACGAAGGGGCAGTATATATTCACCGCGGTAATACATACTGTATTAAAGAACTTGATCTGGCTTCCAGAAAAATTTCAGCAGTAAAACAGCGGGTAGGATATTACACCCGCGCGCGCAAGAATAAATCAACAGAAATACTTGAGATATACTCGCAAAAAACTGTATTCGGAATTGTTATGCGCTTCGGTAAACTGAAAGTAACTGAACAAGTCACAGGATATGAAAAGCGAGCTACACGCGGCGGGCAGCTACTTGGAATTGTGCCGTTAGATCTTCCTCCGGTCATTTTTGAAACTCAAGGTTTGTGGATGGAAATTTCCTCTGATATAAAACGTAGAGCAGAGGATGAATTTGTTCATTTTATGGGCGGAATTCATGCTGTGGAGCATGCTGCAATCGGAATCATGCCATTGATGGTTTTAACCGATAGAAACGATTTAGGCGGCATTTCAACTCCTATGCATGAGCAGGTGGATGGACCTGCCGTATTCATTTATGACGGAATGCCCGGCGGTGCAGGACTTACTATGCAAGCTTTTGAACAGGCGGAAGAATTGCTTGAGAGAACCTTGCAAACAGTTCTAGAATGTGAATGCGAGCTTGGCTGCCCTACCTGCGTACATTCTCCAAAATGCGGATCAGGCAACCGGCCTATTGATAAAAGTGCCGCAATTTTTGTTCTGCAAAATATGATACATGGTGAAACACCTAAAAATATAGAGGATATCAATATGCTTCTTAGACCTTTCGGCGAAGAAATTAAAAAAGAAGTGACAGAACCTAAAAACTTCGGAGTTCTCGATGTTGAAACCAGACGCTCAGCTCAGGAAGTAGGCGGCTGGAATAAAGCCGAGCGCATGGGGATTTCAATTGCAGTCCTTTACGATTCAAATGAAGATAAATTCTTTAATTATGAAGAGCACCAGATACCTGAAATGGTAGAACATCTTAAGAAACTTGATCTTATCATCGGATTTAATATCGACAGATTTGATTACAAAGTGCTCTCAGGAATCCATGCCTTTAATTACAAAGGTTTACCAACGCTTGATCTGCTTATAAAAGTGCATGAAAAGTTAGGATACAGACTCAAACTGGATAACCTTGCTCAGGCAACTTTAGATACTGCTAAAAGTGCTGATGGATTACAGGCACTTGAATGGTGGAAAGAAGGAAAACTTGATCTTATAACTGAATACTGCCAGCAGGATGTTGCTGTTACCAGAGATGTTTATCTGTTCGGAAAAGAGCACGGTTATGTGCTTTTTACTAACAAAGATAAGAAGAAAGTTCGGTTGCCTGTTGATTGGTAGAAAGCAATTAAGCTTATCAAATTTAACATTTTTTTTAACTTTCTTATTGTTTATATTTTTTACTTTTAATTAAACAGTTATGCACATTATTGACAGTTGACTATATGATTTAGCATAAGTATGCCCTGTTTTGCAGATTTTTCCGGGGGAAAATATAGGAGATAAATGTGTCTGATTCAATTAAGAGTAAGTGCCGTCTGTGTGGATCTGAAAAAAGTTTTGTAAAATATACAATTGAAAATTCTGAAATTAGAAGATGTTCTGACTGTACACTAATGTGGCTGAACCCTATGCCGACTGATGAAGATCTGGAAAAAGTTTACAGTAAGAATTACTATGAAAATAAAGAGCTTGCTTCTGATGATGCTCAAAAAACATATGGCTATTCTGATTACCTTTCTGAAAAATTATACAAGCAGATAGGTTTTCAAAAAATCGTAAAGCAAATCAAATCAATGCTCCAGGCTAATGATCAAGAACTTAGTCTTCTTGAGCTTGGGTGCGGATTAGGTTTTTTTCTTGATGTAGCGCAAGACGCAGGATTTGCAGTAGAAGGGACTGAGTTTAATAAATATGCTGTTAAATGGATTGCTAATAAATATCGTTTTCCTGTCTCCAGCAAAAAATTAGACGTTTTTGAAGACCAATCATATGATGCTATATGCATGATGGATGTAATTGAACATCTTCGAGATCCTTTTGATGTTATAAATGAAAGCCATAGAGTTTTACGAAACGGCGGTATTCTTACATTTACAACAATGGAATGTGACAGCTTTATATCAAGACTATTAGGCGAACGTCTTGAAGATATCAGAAAGATACACGAACACTTATTTTTCTTTACAAAAAGATCTATCAAAAAATCGTTAAAACAAGCTGGTTTTGCTGTAGAAAAAATTCATTACACAGGGCATACTTTCAGCTGTGGGGATCTTGTAGAAAGAATAGCTGCTATGGTTCCGCTTATCGGAAGACCGTGTTTACATTTAGTTAATTTTTTTCATTTAAGAAATTTAAAATTATATGTGAATCCTAGAACTAAAGTTACGGTATATGCTCGTAAGATTTAATAAGATTAGACTAATCATTTAACCGCTTTTCACTATATTAATTTTAATTTGAAAAGCGGTTATTCTATTACTCTAAATAAAATCAGCCACCCGTTAAAATCTAAATAGCCCCATCAGATTCATCATCACCATCGTTATCATTGTCATCTTTTCCGGTATCTTTGACTTTTATATTACGCTCCACAGGCTCTACTATTTCTTTTCCACCTGACAACTCAAGTTTTTCTAGGTAGTTAAGTTTATATTGAGCTGCTTGCGGGTTAGGATATGTATTAACAATCTCTTTAAGCAGCTCTACGGCTTTTTTATACTCATGTTTTTGTTCATAAATATCAGCGAGCATAAAAGCGGCTTCTGCATGAATATTTTGCGGAGCATCTTTCATTACTATCAATTTTTTAAGTTCTGATTCAGCCCTTTCCCATGCATGTATAAGGGTCAAAGTATTAGCCATTTCATACAAAGCCTTAGCTTTTACATCAGGATCAGAAGTATTTTCTGCAAGGTCGTTGTAGGTGTAAATTGCCAGATCGTAATTTCTTAAAGAACAGAATGTTTTTGCGAGCAGTGCTCTTGTTGTATCAATCTGCTTAGGTTGTTGATCTGGAAATTCTAAACTTTTTTCAAGAGCTTCAACGGCTAATTTGTATTGCCCGTTTCGTATATACATCTCAGCAAGTTTACGCTTCAACCCCGGCGCAAGGTCACTTCTATGACCGAATTCAAGATACATAGCTTCAAGCAGAGAAGCCCCTTTTTCACTGTCCTGACGAACTTCTGAATAAATTTTTACAAGATAATTCCATGCTTCAAGTCTATCTTTCCCTTGTGGATTATCTTCAAGGTATCTTTCAAAACCTTTTTCGGATTCTACATAAAATCCGCTTATAAAATTTTTGCGTGCTTTTTCAATTACTCCGGAATCAGTACCTGATGTTTTTTCGCACCCCTGAACCAAAAGGATCAGGGATACGAAAATTAATATCAACCATTGTCTCATGATTCGGTTTCTTCCTCACCAAGATCATCAACTTCAATACCGTCATCCATTACAAGGTCAAACCCTACAGCATTATCATTATCATCCATTCTCACAAGCCTTACGCCTTGTGTTGCTCTTCCGACAAGACTTACGTCTTTAACTCCGAGACGGATAATTTTGTTACCGGAAGTAAGAATAACAACTTCATCTTCAGGTGAAACCATAATGGAACCTAAAACTTTACCTGTTTTAGCAGTTACACGCATACTGATTATGCCTTTACCGCCTCTGGTCTGCAGACGATGCTGTTCAATATTTGTGCGTTTACCGTAACCGCCTTCAGATATTGTGAGTAACTGGGTACGCTCTTCATCACCGGTGACAACACCTGAAACAACGTCATCTTTAGGGCGGAGGGCAATACCCTTTACACCGCTTGCTACTCTGCCCATTGCGCGGGCATCCTGACAGCTGAATCTGATAGAAGTACCGTCTTTGGTTACAAGAATTGCTTCAGAATTAGCATAGACCTCTTTTACCGTTATAAGCTGATCGTCTTCTCTCATGCTGACGGCCCTGATTCCGGACTGTCTGCAATTGCGGTAAAGCGCGATGCTGGAACGTTTTATCATTCCCTTCTTAGTCACGAACAGGAAGAAGCGATCTTCTTCGAATTCGCGCAGGGTAAGAGCTGTTGCTATAGCTTCATCTTTTTCCAGCGGCAGCAGGTTGGCGATATGTGCGCCTCTTGCTATGCGGCTTGATTCAGGGACCTGATGAACTTTAATTTTGAACATCTTCCCTTTGGTCGTAAACAATACAAGGTATTGATGATTAGAAGTTGTCAGGAAAGTATGGATAAAGTCTCCATCTTTAGTCTGAACTCCTGCAATACCCTTTCCGCCTCTCTTCTGCTGCTGATAATTTGAGAGAGGTGTACGTTTAATATAACCGCGTCTTGAAAGAGTAATAACAGCGTCATCATCAGGAATCAGATCTTCGATATCAATATCGTCAGGATTCTGGTCCATAAGCACTGTTTTACGGTCAGTAGAATAAGAAGTTTTAACTTCAATCAATTCTTCTTTGATTACTGATTTCAAAACTTCTTCGTTTTCCAAAATACTTTTAAAATATTCAATTTTTTTCAGAATTTCAGCATATTCTTCAAGAATTTTTTCATGTTCAAGGTTGGTAAGTCTCTGCAATCTCATATCGAGAATAGCCTGAGCCTGAACTTTTGAAAATTCAAAACGATCCATGAGTCCTTGTCTGGCTTCATCTCCTGTGCTTGATGCTCTGATGATTTTTACAACTTCATCAATATTATCAAGCGCAATTTTTAAACCTTCAAGGATATGGGCGCGTTTTTCACATTTATCGAGATCAAACCTTGTACGCCTGATAATAACTTCACGGCGATGTTCCAGAAAGAAGCTGAGAACCTGTTTAAGGTTCATAAGCATCGGTCTGTTACCTGAAACAGCCATCATGTTTATACCGAAGCTGGTTTCAAGCTGAGTGAATTTGTAAAGTGAATTGATGATGATATCAGGTATTGATCCTCTTTTTAGGTCAATAACAATGCGGATACCTTTACGGTCCGATTCATCACGAAGGTCGGAAACACCTTCAATTCTGCCTTCACCGACAAGAAGAGCTATCTTTTCAACAAGTGTTGATTTGTTAAGGGCATATGGAATTTCTGTTATAACGATACTTTGCTTACCGCTTTTATGTTCTTCAACTCCTAAAACACCCCTTATCTTAATACTTCCGCGACCTGTTTTATAAGCTTCTTCAAGCCCTTTACCGCCGAAGCATAAGCCTGCGGTAGGAAAGTCAGGCCCTTTGATAAACTTCCTCAGATCATCAATTTCACAGTCAGGGTAATCCAGAAGATGAAGCGTTCCATCTAATAATTCACCTAAGTTGTGCGGCGGAATATTAGTGGCCATACCGACTGCGATACCTGAAGTACCGTTCAGCAGAAGGTTAGGAACTTTTGTAGGTAGTACAGTAGGTTCCTGCAGAGAGTTATCATAGTTGTCTCTGAAATCGACTGTATTTTTTTCAAGATCAGCTAAGAACTCAGAACTGAGTTTTGACATTCTAGATTCAGTATAACGCATCGCTGCTGCTGCGTCGCCGTCAATGGAACCGAAGTTACCCTGACCGTCAACGAGCGGATCGCGCATAGCAAAACTCTGAGCCATACGTACCAAGGCATCGTATACAGCTGTATCACCATGAGGATGATATTTACCGATTACATCACCGACGATACGGGCAGACTTCTTGTAGGATCTGTTATAGCTGTTTCCAAGCTCATGCATGGCGTAGAGAATACGCCTGTGAACCGGCTTTAGACCATCTCTTACGTCAGGGATAGCTCGCCCTACAATAACGCTTAGAGAGTATTCTAAGTACGATTTTTGAATTTCTTCTTCGATAGTAATCTGACCCACTGTTTCCTCCGATTGAAAACGGAAATAATCCGCTTAAGCAAATAATCCGGAAATTGCCGGAACTAAATATCAAGCTCCTGAACTGCAAGAGCATTTCTTTCAATAAATTCTCTACGCGGCTCAACGTTATCTCCCATCAGATCCATGAAGATTTCATTGGCTGTTACAGCATCATTGATTGTAACCTGCAACATGGACCGTTTATCAGGATCCATGGTGGTTTCCCACAGCTGTTCAGGGTTCATTTCACCCAGACCTTTATAACGCTGGAGATTAATACCTTTGTATGCTTCTTCAAGAACTGCATCCAGAAGATTGAATATTCCGGTAACAGGCGTATCTACTTCACCGCGTTCAAGAATAAACTCATTACCTTCGCATTCTTCTACAATACTGCGGTTTTTTTCATATGAGTATCTGAACAGTTTGGAATTAAAAAATTCAACGGCCAGTCTTGTACGTTTACCGTTTTCATTTTCAAAAGTTATATAAACACGTTTTTCGCCTTCATCATCTTCACGTTCAATGAAAACTTTAAAACCTGATTTAACTATTTTATTTACAAAATCTTCAGGATCACTTTCCGCAAAATCAGCTGGGTAAATTTTGCCTTCGTAACTGATTAAAGCCGCAAAAAGTTTATCTGAAATACCCATATTCATTGCTTCATAAACTTTATTTTTAATAAAGCGGATATCATCAAGCAAATTTGCCAATCTTTCATTGGTATATTCTGTGCCATTACTACTTTTTATAATAATCTCTTTGGAAACTCTATCGATAAGCAGACTGTAAAGCTCTACATCGTCTTTAATGAATTTTTCAAATTTGCCTTTGGCAATTCTGTAAAGAGGAGGCTGGGCAATATATAAATGACCTCTCTGGATGAGTTCTTCATACTGTCTGAAAAAGAAAGTAAGCAAAAGTGTACGGATATGAGAACCGTCAACATCAGCATCAGTCATAATTACGACTTTGTGATATCTTAGCTTGTTAAAATCTTTTTCACCTTCTTCCTGCCCTATGCCGATACCCATTGCAGTGATAAGTGCGCGGATTTCTTTATTGCCGAGCATTTTATCAAAACGGGTTTTTTCAACATTTAAAATTTTACCTCGAAGTGGCAGAATTGCCTGATGCTTAGGATTACGCCCCTGCTTGGCAGAACCGCCCGCAGAGTCCCCTTCAACTATGAAAAGTTCACATTCTGAAGGATCTTTACTCTGGCAGTCAGCAAGTTTACCAGGAAGTGAATGGTCGGATAAAGCACCTTTTCTGCGCACAAGTTCACGCGCTTTTCTGGCAGCGTCTCTAGCTCTTGCGGCATCAACAACTTTTTCGACAATCGCTTTAGCATCTTTGGGATTTTCCTGAAAATAAGATGAAAGTTTGTCGTAAACCATTGTTGCGACAATACCCATCATTTCAGAGTTACCAAGTTTAGTCTTGGTCTGCCCTTCAAACTGAGGATCACAAAGCTTAACACTCACGACAGCTGTCAAACCTTCGCGGACATCATCACCGGAAAGTTTCTGTTTCAGCTTTTTAGGCAGATCAGAATTTTGAATGTAAGTGTTGATCGCTCTAGTAAGTGCAGTTTTAAAACCTGCCAGATGTGTTCCGCCTTCAACAGTACGGATATTATTGGCAAAAGTATGAGTATTTTCTTTGTAGGCTGTATTATACTGCAATGCCAGTTCGGTAACAACGTTATCGATATCTGAATAAGCATAAACAACTTCACTTACAGCTGTCTGACCTTTGTTAAGATCTTTGACAAACTCAACAATACCGCCTTCTGCCTTAAAGTTTGCTTTTTCGTTGGTTCTTTCATCAAGAAATTCAATTTCCAGTCCCTTGTTAAGATATGCAAGTTCTTGAAAGCGTTTTCTTAAGGTATTGAAATCATATTGATTAGTTTCAAAAATCTGCTCATCAGGTCTGAAACGTATGGTTGTTCCTGTCGTAACGGCGTCACCGATGCATTCAACAGGTCCTGTCGGTACACCCCTCTCATACGACTGACGATACATTTTACCGTCTCTCCTTACCGTCGCCTCAAGTTGTTCTGAAAGTGCGTTTACACACGATACTCCGACCCCGTGAAGGCCACCTGAAACTTTATAGGCATCGTTATCGAACTTACCACCGGCATGAAGAACGGTCATAACTATTTCAAGAGCCGGTTTTTTTTCTTTCGGATGCATATCAACAGGAATACCGCGGCCGTCATCTGAAACGGTTACGCTGTTATCCATATGCAGTTTAACTTTAATCTTCGAACAATAGCCACCCATGGCTTCATCGATAGAGTTGTCCACCACTTCGTATACAAGGTGATGAAGACCTCTTGTATCGGTAGAACCGATATACATAGCAGGTCTTTTTCTTACAGCTGCCAATCCCTCAAGGACGGTAATCGAATCTGCTGTATAAGTATCTTTATTTTGAGCCATTAAACATCTTCCTCACTGTAGTAAGTCTCTTCCTGAACCTTCATAGGCATAACAATTACGAGGTATTCGTTGTCCTCATCTCCGGTTAAACCGCAAGGAGCTTCAGATCCTGTCAGAGTAAAGCTGATTTTTCCAGATTGAAAATGACCGAGGATCTCGATCAGATTCTTTGTAGGAAATGCAATACGTTCCATCTCGCCGCTAAACTCAACTTCTATGGATTCTGTAGCCGTTCCGACTTCCTGCCCCTGACTGAACAGAATAAGTTCACCGGGGTTAAACATGAAGGACGCACAACGATTTGAATCTGTATTAAAAATAGAAATACGATCCAGAGCAGTAGAAAGCTCTGATTTCTGTACTTTCATACGGGAAACATCATCGTCATTAAGCTTCGCCAGAAAATTCTTGTAATTCGGGTACTGATAATAACTTAAAGGCAAGCTGAATGTTTCTTTTCCATCAGCAGTCTTAAAGAATAATCTTTTTTCTATAAGGCTCATTTCGATTTCATCGTTAGTGAGCCATTTTTTAAGTTCAGAAAGATATTTTTTCTGAATGAGAATTCCCTCTTCAGGGAGAAGAGCATGAATATCGTCATTGATAAATTTAAGTCTTGCGAATTGATGACCATTAAGACCGCATGCTTCAACATATTTTCCGTTTTCATCAGAAGAAGGAACTATGTTCATACATGCAATTGCTTCCATGCTGTCTTCATCGCTGATGCAGAATGCAATGCGTTCGATGATTTCAAGAAGAAGATCTCCTGACCAGTAAACAGCTCCTTCAGCAGGAAAAGTTGAAAACTTCTGAAACCATGTAGGATCATTAACTGGAAGTTTATATTTTCTAGCACCCTGTTCTACCAGAATACTTGATCCGTCAGGATCACTCTTGATGACAAGTTCCCCTGAAGGAAGTTTGCGTACCAAATCATAAAAAGCACGACCTTGAACTCCTGCAAGGCCTTCTTCGATGATTTCAGCCGGATAGGTTCCGCAAAATTCAAGATTGGAATCAGTGGACATAATCCTCAGATTTCCTTCATCGCTCTTCAACCAGATCGTGCGCAGATATGCAGCTCCGGTTTTTGCGGGGATGATGCTGGCAGACTTATGCAATCCTTCAATGACTTCGTCCCTATTCACCTTTAAATACATATATATTCTCCTTGTAGATTTAGTAAGGTTGGTTCCTATGTTTCTTATTAACTTAAGTTGTTAAAAACATTTAACTTTTTATATACATTCAGTGTCATTCAATGTGAACAAACAAACAATGTTTATGAACTTGTTCAGTTAGAAACACGTAACAGACAAGTATTCTTCAAATTTATTAACAGTCTTTTCAAAACTGCATCATCCTTCTGTAATAATTGTATTTTTTTTACTGAATATAAGACTGTACTATGGTCTTTACCTCCAAATATCCTTCCGAGCGCAGGGTATGATAATCCTAAAAGATCTCTGCAAAGGTACATGGCTACCTGTCTGGCATGTGCTGTCATTTTATGCCGTTTAGTGCCGGTAAGGTCAGTTGGTTTGAGGTTAAAGTGAGTTGAAACAGATTTAATCACGTACTCTGGAGTAAGTGTTATATCTGTCTTTTCCTCAGTGTTGTTCAAAATGTTTTCAAAGTCTTTTTCATCCATGTTCTTGCGGACAAGTTCCCTGAATGCTGAAAGTTTGATTATTATTCCCTGAAGGTATCTGAAATCCTGAAATCTTTGTGAAAGTGTCAGGATTTGATCCTTGGTTAACGGCAGCTTTTTAAGTTTACACTGCTTCTGGATGTAGAGTGCTCTTATTTCGAGGTCAGGGCGTTTCAGATTAACAATCAGTCCCCATTCCAGCCTGGACTTCAGGTTCAGGTCTAAAAAGTTGTAGGAGGCTAATTTGTCTGTGCAACTGAAAACCATCTGTTTCCCATTTTCATAAAAATTATTAAAAATAGAAATTAACTCCTGCTGGAGGTTTTCGTATTTTTGAATTTGTTTAAGATCATCGAGAAAGAAATATTCAAAATCAAAAAAATAATTTCTTGCACGCATCATATCCCCGCCGAAGCGGACGGAATAAATATTTTGAATATCGTCAATATTTCCGAGGAATATCTTACCCGGGTCAATTTTCTTACTTATCTCGTTTGCAATAGCTTTTAACAAATGGCTTTTACCTGAACCGCTTTTACCGCAGATAACAAATGGATTAAATGCAATATTGTCTGCATGGGTTACTTCTTTTGCGGAAGCCAGAGGGAAATAGTTGCTTTTGCTGACCAGAAAATTTTCAAAAGTAAATTTCTGCCCGAAAGGGAAATCTATTTTTTTAGTGTCGGAAATCTGCCCGGGCTTATTTGTGCCTGATGTTCCGTTGTTGCAGTATGAAACTGAAAAACCTCCGCCAAGGAATAAGCCTAATTGTTCTTCAAATTTATCTTGTATACTTGATTTGAACCATTGACCGAAAAAAGCATGCGGAAAAGTTACAATTACATCTCCATTCTCGTCAGAAATAGATATATTTATCGGATCAAACCAGCGTATTAAGTCTGAATCTGAGCATGTGGTCAGAAGGTGATTTCTAAGTGCATTTTTCAAGTGATTAATTTTTTTTTACCAAGACTCTAAATTGTTGAAATTAAAGGGTAATAAATAAAATATTTTTCCCCTCGAAAACCAATGTTTCTTATACATTAAAAGAAAGCTTTAGCCAAGGCGGATATGCCCTTAAAACACTTTTTAGCTTCCGTCCTAGGTATAAATAACATTTTAAAATTAAAATTGCATTCAAGGGCCTTTTAAGCCACAATCTTGATTCTTCTAAAAACTTAATCCCACTGGAGTCTTTTCAATGGCAAAAACCTTTGAAGTCAATAAGACTATAAAAGAAATAAACGAACGTATAAAAAAAGGTAAAGCTGTAGTAGTTAATGCCGCGGAAATGGTCGAAATCGTCCGCTCCAAAGGTAAAGTTGAAGCAGCTAAAGAAATTGATGTAGTAACAACCGGAACATTTTCTCCGATGTGTTCTTCAGGTATGCTGTTCAATACCGGGCAGGAATCTCCTGTAATCAAGACTTCACAGGTTTGGCTTAACAATGTTCCATGTTATGCGGGCCTTGCTGCTGTAGACGCTTATCTCGGTGCAACAGAGCCTGCTGAGGATGATCCGCTTAATAAAGTTTACCCCGGTAGATTTGCTTACGGCGGAGCACATGTCATCGAAGACTTGCTAGCAGGTAAAACTGTTCATCTTAAAGCAAAAGCTTATGGAACAGACTGTTATCCGCGTCGTGAAGTTGAAAAAGATATCACGCTCAAGGATTTAAAAGATGCTGTTATGTTAAACCCACGTAATTGTTACCAAAATTACAATTGCGCAGTTAATATGACAAGTCGCACAATTTATACTTACATGGGACCTCTTAAGGCTAATCAGCGTAATGCAAACTATGCCACAGCCGGAGAGCTTTCTCCGCTTTTCAATGACCCGTATTTAAAAACCATAGGTCTTGGAACGCGAATCTTTCTTGCAGGCGGTAAAGGTTATGTAATCGGTGCCGGAACTCAGCATGTTAAAAAACCTGGTCGTAATGAAAGAGGTATTCCTCTGGGCGGCTCAGGAACTCTGATGGTTAAGGGTGACATGAAAGGAATGGATCCGCGTTATTTCCGCGGTTTGAGTTTCCCGGGTTATGGATGTACCGCTGCGGTCGGCATAGGTATTCCAATTCCTATGCTTAACGAAGAAATGGCATGGTTCACCGGTGTAAGTGACGCGGATATTCAGGTGCCTGTAAAAGATTACGGTTATGACTATCCGATCGGCGTAAGCAGGGTTCTTGCCCATGTTACCTACGAAGAATTAAAATCAGGTGAAATAACAGTAAACGGCAAGGTTATCCCGACTGTTCCGTTAACAAGTCTGTCGATGTCACTTGAAGTTGCTGATAAGCTTAAATCATGGATTCAGAAAGGAGATTTCCTCTTAACTGAAGCTGTTGAAGAGATTGAATCTGAATAGTTTTTAAGACTGTTTTTAAAAAATATAATTTGTTTTTATTATTAAAAGTTCCGTAGAAATTATTATTTCTACGGAACTTTTTTTCCTTGCGAAATTAAATAATTATAGCCATTCTGCCGGTTGGTTTAAAAATCTAACCAAATTAAAAATATATGCAGTCTAAAAATTTAAAAGCTGATGTGCTCTTACTGATTACAGCAATGATCTGGGGAGCTGCATTTGTGGCGCAACGGGTGGGGATGGATTTTGTCGGCCCGCTCACATTCAATGCTGTCCGTTTCGCGCTTGGAGCAGTTGCGCTTCTTCCACTTATCCACAGGCTGGATAGAGAGAAAAAGAAAGACGGTACTTATAAAAAACTTGATATCAAACAGTTTTTTATAGGCGGTATTATCGCAGGATCGGCTTTATTTTTAGGTGCGACATTGCAGCAGTGGGGACTTGTTTATACTACTGCCGGAAATGCCGGATTTATTACAGGGTTATATGTTGTGTTCGTTCCGATAATGGGCCTTTTCTTTAAACAGAAGACAGGGGTGCCTACGTGGGTAGGGGCTGTTCTGGCCGTGGTTGGAATGTACCTTTTGAGTGTAAACGAAGGATTTAGTATAGGGCTTGGAGATCTGCTGGTTTTAGTAAGTGCCGTTTTCTGGGCCGGACATGTAATTGTAATTTCGCTTTTATCTTCCAAAATTGATCCGGTTAAATTTGCCAGCGGCCAGTTTGCAGTTTGTTCAATATTCAGTTTTATAGGTGCATTCATTCTGGAAGATATGTCTTTCAGTGGTATTTATGCCTGCGCAATTCCGATTCTTTACGGAGGGTTAATGTCTGTTGGGGTTGCGTATACTTTGCAGGTAATAGCCCAGCAGGATGCCAAGCCAGCTCACGCCGCGATAATTTTAAGTTTAGAATCAGTTTTTGCTGCATTAGCTGGGTGGTTGCTCTTAGGTGAAACATTAACCACACAGGGGCTTTTCGGTTGCGGACTTATGCTGTGCGGGATGTTGTTATCTCAGCTCAGGCCGGATTAATCCCACTTCTTTTTCAGCAAAAACTTGTAAGACCGAATTCCGTGAATCATTTCCGCCAGTTTTGTCGGCAGTGATTTAAAAGCTATTTTAAATGACACGTGTTTAAGCAACCTTTGCGAATAAAAAAGAGTCCAGCGCAATCTGTTGGAATAAATAATCTCAGGGAAGATGTACTGTTGCAAACGCGGCAGATAAAATTGAGCTGGGTTTTTATTTTCTGTGATACCCTTGGCTATAGCTTCCGCAGCGTACCTTCCTGTCTGTAATGCGTAGAATATTCCTTCTCCGAAAAGAGGTTCCACAAGACCAGCGGCATCTCCTGCGAGTATGGTTCTGCCGTAGCAAGGGTTCTTGATGTAATTCCCATATGGAAGTGGAAAACCATGCAATGGAATTGTTTCAGGATTTTTTACGCCCTGACTTGTAAGAAAATTTATGAAAGTAGCTTTGAAATTTGTTGTACAGCGATTTAAACTGCCGATTCCTACTACAACCTTGTCTTTTGCAGGAAAAACCCAAATATAACCGGCTTTAAGGCATCCTATGTATAATTCAGGCCACTTTACTTCTCTAGGATAATCTTTAGCATCAAAAGTTATCTCAATGGTGGAGGCCATGTTCTCTTTCCATGCTTTTTTATCATACGGAACAGATTTTCGTATTGTGGAATTAACTCCGTCAGTTCCCAGAAGATATTTACCTTTAAATATTTTGTTACTTTTGGTTTTTATTTCAGCATCTTGATAGTTGCAGTGGACTATTTCTTCCGAGGTAAATATCTGTGCTCCGGCATTTGCAGCTTTTTTAAGAAGAAAGTAATCAAAGATTTCCCGGTTGACGAAGCGGAAAGGAATCGGGGATGCGCCGTCCTGTATTTTGTAATCACGGTAGAAAACGGAATATTCGGCTGCTTCATATTCAATAAGTCCATTTTCAATTATTGCTTTTTCACTGTATCCATAAATTTTTTCGAGAGTTTTCATTGTTTTGTCAGTAATAAGTCCACCGCAAAGTTTTTTTCTGGGGAATTTTGCTTTGTCGATAACAGCGACTTTAAAACCTTTTGTTGCGAGGATATATGCGGCCGCTGATCCTGCCGGGCCTGCTCCTGCAATAATTACGTCAAATTTACCTGACACGAGAACTCCTGATAACAGCATTTATTAATTCTGAATATGTTTAAACAAGTTTAGCAGTCATAACCTTTAGAAACATGCTTTCGCAAGCAACTACTTGGAAAATTTTGGACTATGAATAAAATTGAAGGAATAATTTTTGATTTTGATGGAACTCTTGCAGAATTAACCATTGATTTCAATGATATGAAACGACGCTTAAAGGCACTTGGTGAAGCTTTTTTAGAACCTCTGCCTGAAATAGGTGCTCTTCCGGCTCTTGAGTGGGTTGATCATATTGCCGCATGCCTTGAAACAGACGATCCTGATCTGGGGAAAGAGTTTCATACCAGATGCAGGTTCTTAATAATTTCAATGGAAATAGAAGCTGCAAAACGTGGAAAGCTGTTTCCGTTTACCTATTCTATTTTACGCGGATTGCAACAAGACAGCATAAAAACAGGTATTATTACACGCAATACCGCGGCAGCTGTAAAAACTGTACTGCCTGATGTTGAAAAATTATGCGGATGCTTTTTGTCCAGAGAAGATGTAAAAAACGTAAAACCGCATCCTGAACATATCTTAAAAGCTTTAGATTTTATAAATATTTGTCCTGAGCATGCCTTAATGGTCGGGGATCATCCGCTTGATATTGAAACAGGTAAAAGGGCAGGAACAATGACAGCAGCAGTTGCATCGGGTAGAATGTCGATATCGGAACTTAACGAAGCAAAGCCTGATTTTGTCGCAGCTAATTGTCAGGAATTGATTGATATGCTGCGGGAAAATAAACTTCTTTAGGCTTAATAATTTAGATAAGTTTGAAGGACTTAATAAAAAAATCGAAAAATAATCCAGAGGAGATCATCCAATGATGATCCCCTCTGAACTTGTATTATTTCTTAAAGATTGCGCCGGTAGACGCCGAAGTAACATTTTCTCTGTATCTTCTAAGGAATGCTGAATGTACTTCTTTTTCAATAGGTTTAAATGTTTTCATTCTTTCTGCAATTTCTTCGTCAGTAAGAACAACATTCAGTGAACGGGCGGGGATATCAATTTCAATTATATCTCCGGTCTGAACAATACCTATGGTTCCGTTTGATGCAGCTTCAGGAGATACGTGGCCGATTGCTGCGCCGCGTGTTCCGCCGCTGAAACGTCCGTCAGTGATAAGAGCAACGTCAGCTCCAAGTCCCATTCCGGCAATTGCGGATGTTGGTGTGAGCATTTCGCGCATACCCGGTCCGCCTTTAGGACCTTCGTATAAAATAACAATAGCGTCACCTTTGACAATTTTACCGCCGAGAATAGCTTCAACAGCTTCTTCTTCGGAGTTGTAAACTTTGGCGAGGCATGTCCTTTTCATCATTTCCGGTGCAACTGCTGACTGTTTAACAACACATCCGTCTTTGGCAATGTTGCCGAACAGAACTGCGATTCCGCCTTCGTTGCTGTAAGGTTTATCAATAGGATGGATTATTTCGTAATTTTTAACGGAAGCATTAAGTTCTTTGAGATTTTCACCGACAGTTTTTCCGGTTGAGGTCAACGCATCAAGTTCGATGCGTCCTGATTTTGCCAGTTCGGAAAACACTGCTTGAATTCCGCCTGCTTCATGCAGATCCTGAATATGATGAGGTCCGGCAGGTGCGAGTTTGCACAGATTAGGAGTCTTGCGGCTTATTTCATCAAAGATAGTCAGGTCCAGCTTGAGTCCTGCTTCATCAAATATGGCAGGCAGATGCAATACTGTGTTGGTTGAACAGCCGAGAGCCATATCCATTGTAACAGCATTTTTTAGACTCTTTTCAGTTACAATATCGCGAGGTTTGATGTCTTTTTTCAGCAGATCCATTATCTGTGTACCTGCGCGTTTGGCAAGGCGGATACGATCAGACATTACAGCCGGAATAGTTCCGTTACCCGGCAGTGCAAGTCCGATTGTTTCGGACAGGCAGTTCATGGAGTTTGCTGTGAACATTCCTGAACATGACCCGCAAGTAGGGCAGGCGCTTTGCTCAAGGATTGTAAGTTCATCTTCGGTCATACTTCCGGTTTTAACCTGACCGACTCCTTCGAAAACAGTGATAAGGTCAACTTTTTTACCGTCTTTTTTACCGGCAAGCATTGCTCCGCCGCTGACGATAATTGTCGGAATATTAAGTCTCAGAGCTGCCATGAGCATGCCTGGAACAATTTTATCACAGTTAGGAACAAGAACCAGAGCATCAAAAGGATGAGCAGTCGCCATTATTTCAATGGAATCCGCAATCATTTCTCTGCTTGGCAGAGAATAACGCATTCCTGCATGGTTCATAGCCAGACCGTCACAAACTCCGATGGATGGGAATTCCATCGGAACGCCGCCGGCAAGACGGACACCGTCTTTAACAGCTTTGACAATTGTATCCAGATGAATGTGACCGGGAATAATTTCATTTTTAGAGTTGCATACACCGATAAGCGGTCTATCCATTTCTTCTTTTGAAAAACCGAGTGCGTACAACAAAGAACGGTGAGGGGCTTTTTCCAGCCCGCCTGTCATTTTTTTACTTCTCATAAAATCCTCAAGTCAAATTATTAAAATTAGCCGCGTACTGCGACAAAGCTGCTCAGCATTCCGATTAACGTAACAGCCCCTACAAGAGCTACGCATTGGTCAGGAGGCAGGAATGTCAGTTTCATAAACAGCGGCGGAAAATTTAAGACATCCTCAAAAAATCTTTGCGCACCGTAAAGCGTTCCCAGTGCAATGGAGCTGCCGAGGAATCCGAGTAATGCTCCTCCGGTAAGAAGGGGCAGACGGATAAACCATTGTTTTGCTCCGACTAAATAAAGAATTTCTATTTCATCTTTACGGGTCATGAGGGAAAGACGGATGGTGTTACCAACTACCAATGCAACTACAAGTCCCAGAAATCCTATTATGGGCCATATTATGGACTGTGTAAGGCTTATCCAGCCTCGTGCTAAATCAATCTGCAAGGGATTGTAATGAACCTTATCAACAAAAGGAAGAGCTTTTAACTGCTTAAGAAGGTTAGCTGCCCACATCTGATCTTTAATCCCCGGTTCAACTGAAAATGATAGCAATGCAGTCGGTTGAAGTGGATTGTTGCCTTCTTTAAGCCATGAAAAATCATCTGCCCCGCCTAATGCTGCGGAAAGCTGTTTTAATGCATCGTCCGGAGTAAATGTCCGTATTTCCTTTAAACCGGCAATTTTAGAGATCTTTTCCCATTGTTTGCTGTATTCATCAGGTGTTGTGTCTGCCTGCCAGAAAATCTGAATCTGGACTTGCCCTCTGCTTTTGAGCAGTTCTTTGTTGACATTGTGCAAGGTGAACATGAAAAGTCCGGCAAGCAGGGAAACCATTGTAACAGCAATGAGAGTAAAGATGTTAGCCCACGGGTGCAGCCCTAAATCTCTGACTCCACGTCCTATCAGCCTGAAAAGAAGAGAAATCATATGGCTAACTCCGAAAGAATATAATCCGGAGGCTCGCATACCATTCCGCCTTCAAGGTGAATAACTTTGGCATCCGGTACTGTACGGAGTATTTCGCGGCTGTGGGTGGCCATGATTATGGTTGTTCCATGGGTGTGAAATTGTTTGAAAACATCCATCAAATGCATGGAGAGTTCAAAGTCGAGGTTTCCTGTAGGTTCATCCGCAAGAATCAGTTTGGGGTTGACGACCATTGATCTTGCTATTGCCACGCGTTGCTGTTCGCCGCCGGACAGCTTATGACAGTTATTGTATGTTTTCTTTTCAAGCCCCAGAGCTCGGATGATAGCCCTGACTCTTTTATCAATTGTAGCTTTCGGCATACTTCTGACTGTAAGAGCCAGTGCAATATTTTCGTAAACTGAACGGTTCGGCAGAATTTTAAAATCCTGAAAAACGACTCCAAGTTCACGCCGCAGGTTCGGAATATGTTTGCGTTTAATGTTGTGCAGTTCATATCCGGCTACGGTTGCCTGTCCTCTTTTTACAGGAAGGGCTCCATAAAGCAGTCGCATAAGAGTAGTCTTTCCTGCACCGGAATGTCCGGTAAGGAATATGAATTCTCCCTTTTCAACGTGCAAAGAAATATCTTTGAGTGCCCAGTTGGAGCCGAAGCTGTACGACAGGTGATTAAGTAGGATCATGTTGAGTTTTGCCTTGTTTAATGAAAGGCTAGAATTTTACGTTTAATTCCTGTCCTTCGGATGTTGTGCAAAATCCTGTTCCCCCTGATTCAAATCCTTTTTTTGTATTATTAATTTCAAAGTTGCATTTCATGCTTCTTCCGTCATTGCTGAACATGGTGACAGATTTCTGGTCGCTTTGCAGATCGCCTCTGAATATTGAGCCGTCTGGAAGTTCAGAAACGATGGAGTAGGTTGCATGTGATTTAATACCGACATTTCTTGTTGCTGACATTTCAGTAGGCCCGAGATCATTGCCCTTAAGGGTAACATCTCCTTTCATCGGCACAGCGGAACATGCAGCAAGGCCCATAAGTAGTGTGATTAAAAATATTATTCTGTATTTCATTTTAAGCTCCTGATTTGTGATTGTAGCAGGGGTGAACATGATTTGCAAAAAGGTTTGTTTCAGTCAATTAGTATAAAATCGATGTAGAAATTTTGAAATATGCCACAGAGAGATTTACGTTTATCATATTTTGAATTAGATTTCATGCTTGATAAGCGCAATGTAAATTTGAGAATTATAACCTAAATTTCTTTTATAAAAAAGAGTGGTAAGCGGTCATCGGTCATTATTTTGCAATTTATCCCAGATGTGAGGGGAGGAAAATTGCTTAGTTTCGATCGGGGAATAACATATAACTGAAGCAGCAGGAAAGCGATATGAAAATTTCTGAAAGACTTATGAGAGCAAAGCCGTCCGCAACATTGGCGGTCAATGCAAAAGCACAGGAACTGCGCGCACAGGGCAAGGAAATTGTCAGCCTGGCAGTCGGCGAACCTGATTTCCCGACTCCGCAGCATGTTTGTGATGCTATGAAGAAAGCTGTCGATGAAGGGTTTACCCGTTATACTCCGGTTCCGGGTATGCCGCAGTTGCGCACAGCTGTTGCCGATTATTACCAGAAATTTTATAATGTTACCGCTAAAGCAGAAAACACGATTATTACAAACGGCGGAAAGCATGCCCTGTATAATCTGTTCATGGCCTTGATTGATCCGGGCGATGAAGTTCTCATTCCTGCTCCTTACTGGGTAAGCTATCCTCCAATGGTTGAGCTTGCAGAAGGTAAGCCGGTAATAGTCCCGACACGCGCAAAGGCCGGATTTCTTGCCAGTATCGAAGATTTGGAAGCAGCTTGTACTTCCAGAACAAAACTTCTTGTTTTAAACACTCCTTCAAACCCGACCGGTGCTCATTATCCTCAGGATCAACTGACTGAAATTGCTGAGTGGGCAAGAAAAAAAGGTATATTCATCGTTTCAGACGAAGTTTATGACAGACTTGTTTACAAACCTGCTTCATATTCAACTCTTTCTAATTTTTGGGAAAAATACCCAGAAGATGTTGCAATTGTAGGCGCATTATCTAAAAGTTTCAGTATGACTGGCTGGCGCATCGGTTCTGCTCTTGCACATCCTGATTTAGTAAAAGCAATGGTTAAAATTCAAGGACAGTCCACATCAAACGTAAACTCCATGGCTCAGAAAGCCGCTATAGCTGCGTTTGAAGGTCCATGGGATTTAATTGAGAAAATGACAACAGCTTTCCAGAGACGCAGGGATTTTGCTCATGCAATAATTTCTTCATGGCCCGGCGTTGTCTGTCCCAAGCCGGACGGGGCTTTTTATATGTTCCCTGTTTTAAATGGTTTTTATGACGAGGAAACTCCTGACTCAGCTTCCATGTGTACAAAAATACTGGAAGAAGCCGGTATTGCCCTCGTCCCCGGTTCCGCTTTCGGTGATGACCGTTGTATCCGCTTTTCTTACGCTCTTGATGATGAAATTCTTAAGAATGCGCTGGAAAAAGTCGGTAAAGTATTGATGAAAAAATAAAATGTTCGTAAAGATAGTCATATTTGATTAGTATAGGCTCTTGCCTCTCCCGGAGAATATTTCCGGGAGAGGATTACGAACCCTTAATAGCGGAGATCGAGTATGGCATCGAACATTATTGACTGGACTGACAGTTGGCAGGATAAGCTTGATATAAAATCAAAGTATGCATCTGCTGAAGCTATTTCCGGCAGATTCAGCAAAGAAGTTGCCGAAGGTAAACTCCCTTTTTGTTCCATGCCGTACATGGCGGAACTTTTATATGATCTTGAAGGCTTAGAGAGCTACGTTAAAGGATTCGAGCACATGCTGCTGCTCGGAATCGGCGGTTCCGCACTCGGAGCCAGAGCGTTACAGAAAGCTTTTTTCTCAGCGCAGGACGAACCTTGTCATGAAGGTCCATGGTTTTGGATAGGAGACAACGTTTGCGCAAAAACTCTTGAATCTTATCTCGAAAAACTCCCTCTTGAAAAAACACTTATTGCAGTTGTTTCCAAATCAGGCGGAACAATTGAAACTATCAGCCAATATTTTCTCATTCGCAAAAAAATGAAGCAGAAAATGGGTGATAAGTGGAATCGTAATTTTCTTTTTGTTACCGACAAAAAAAACGGTTTCCTTCGTGAACAGGCTGATGAATTATCCATCAAAACTTTAGAAGTTCCTGACAACCTGGGCGGAAGATATTCCGTTTTGTCAGCTGTAGGACTGCTGCCGGCCATGTTTATGGGTATTGATTACCGCTTGCTTGTGGAAGGTGCATCCGCCATCCTCGCTCCGCTTGCTTCACCGGAGCTTAGCAGTGAAGCCTTACTGAAACATCCCTCGTACAAGTTAGCCTGTTGGAACGCTGCGCTTATGGAAAAAGGTTACAATGAGCTGATATTTTTCTCTTATATTCCGCAATGGGCCTGTTTCGGTCAGTGGTTTGCGCAGCTATGGGCAGAAAGTTTGGGCAAAGAAGGCAAGGGCAGCCAGCCTATTCCGGCAGTCGGGGCAACTGATCAGCATTCTGTTAATCAGATGTTTTTGGACGGGCCGCGCAATAAGGGATGCCTGTTTTTAACCTGTGATTCTCTTGCTGACGGCGAAAAATTTGTCGAGGATATCCCTGATAAGTTTTCATATATCAAAGGGAAAAATTTCGGTGATTTGATTCATGCTGAAGGATTAGGAACTAAAATGGCTTTATCGGCCAACAAAGTTCCTCTTGTAGAAATAAAAATGGCTGAGTCGTCTGAAGAATGCGCCGGCCGCATGATGGGACTTCTTATGGCGGCCACTATTTTCACAGGTTGGTTGATGGGCATCAATCCTGTAGACCAGCCTGCTGTTGAACTTGGTAAGCGATTAGCCAAAGCGCGCCTCGGAGCTGACGGATTGCAGGATGAGAAAAATGATCTCGAAGCTTTTTTGAGCGTAAAACGTGAAGAACAAGTTTTTTAGTGGATAATGAGATATTTTCTGCCTCCGGCGGCTTAAACCCTTTTGGGAAAAGGGTTTAAGAATCCTAAAACTTTTTATTAAAGAAGAGTTTTGCAATTAAAAAAAATCGGTCATTCATTTTATAGTTTTTTAAAAAATCGGTCGTTCATATTAATGGATGACCGATTTGATTTTGTTGCATAAGACTAATAAAGAATATTTCAAAAGATCAGTCTAAACTAAAAGTTTTTGGAGATTTTTAAGAGCCTTTTTTTTAAAAGGATATTAAATCGCCAGAGCCTATTGTTTTTAAATCAGGAGTTTTAACATTTGGATTCTAAAGCTAAAGATCCACAGATTCAGTCGTTTCAATTAGTTAAGTTGCTATCATGGACGCTCTTGGTCGTAATTGTAGCTAGTAGTTTAGGGCTTTCTGTTTTTCTTGCAAAACATGCGGATGAAACTCTTCTGGAAAAACAGAAGGAATTTGCTTTGTTGCAGGCTGAAAACCTTAATCATCAAATATATAGAAGATTTATTCTTCCGACAGTTATCGGTTATGGTAAAATAGGGCTTAAAAATGAAGAACAGATGACTCGGCTGGATCAGGTTATCCGTTCCACAATTCACAGTTTTAAAGTCAGCGAAGTAAGAATTTACGATCCTAATCTTATTGTTTCGTATTCGTTGAATAAGGAAAATATCGGTAAGACAAATTTAGGCGGCGAGCTTATTAAAAATGTTATCGACAGCGGTAAGCCTAAATATGAATTTATAAGTAAAGAATCTACAGTCGAAGCAATTTTTGATTTTAACATGCGCCCGGGAACGATGCTTTTAAAGATTGTTTATCCGCTGCGTTCCGAACAGAGTTTGAAAATTGATGAGAATATAATTATAGGTGCTTTGGTCTTTACTCAGGACATTACAGAGGATTATCAGTCTGTTATAAATTTTGAAAGATTGATTCTTTTTACCTCTTGTTGCTCGGCACTTATTTTGTTTGCAACTATCATGGCAATCATCAAACGCGCTGATATAATTAACCAACAACGTATTAAAGATCGCCAGCTTTTTGAGAAAGAACTTAACCAGAGTGAAAAGCTTGCAAGTATCGGGCGAATGGTTTCCGGCGTTGCACATGAAATACGTAATCCTCTTGGAATAATAAGTTCGAGTTCAGAATTGCTTCTTAAAAGAATGAAAGAGGCTGATCCGATAAATATCAAAATACTTTCGGCTATTCATGAGGAATGCAAAAGACTGAGTAGAACTGTCAGTGATTTTCTGGATTATGCAAGACCGCGTAAACTCACTTTAGTTTCAATTGATCCGGCTGAGTTACTAGATAAAATAGCTGTATTTATGGATGCGAATTGTCATGAAAGCGGCATTGAAATTAAACGTGAGTATGTGCATGGACACATAGTATGCGCTGATGAAGATTTGCTATACCGGGCTTTTTATAATCTTGTAGGAAACGCTGTGCAGGCTGTTGAGAAAAACGGCTGTATACATATTTCCATAAAAGAAGTTGCAGACGGGATATCAGTTGTTTTTTCTGATACAGGGCCTGGTTTTAAATCTGAAATAGTCGACAAAGTTAAAGATCCTTTTTTTACAACCAAAGACAGTGGCACAGGGCTGGGGCTTGCCATTGTTAATAATATTGTGAAAAGCCATGATGGACGGTTTACTTTAGGAAATAATCCAGAAGGCGGGGCGCGGTTAGAAGTATTTTTATCCACAAAACATGAGTGTTAGCATTTAATTGGGTGCTGATTTAAAAATTTTGAATAGAGTGTAAAATTATGGCTACTAATATTTTGATACTTGATGATGAACTGAACTACCTTCTCATTTTGGAAGCAATGCTTTCAGATGAAGGGTATAAGATTACTGCGCTTTCAGACCCCGAAACAGGGTTGGCTTTTCTTGATGAATCAGAAGTTGATCTGGTTATAACCGATATGAAGATGCCCAAGCTTACCGGAAGCGATGTGCTGGCACATGTTAAAAAGAATTTTCCATACATCCCTGTGATAATTATGACTGCGTTCGGGTCTATTGAATCAGCTGTTGAAGCCATGAAAATAGGGGCTTTTGACTATATTACCAAGCCGTTCGCCAATGAAGAGTTGCTGCTTTCAGTCACTAAAGCGGCTCAATTTGCAAAAACGCAGCAGGAAAATAGAATGCTGCGTGAACAGATTAAAGATCGCTATTCTCCGAACAATATCATCGGCCGTTCAAAACCGATGCTTCATGTTTTTGAAATGATTCATAAGGCTGCCCCCGGTAATTCCACAGTTCTTATTACCGGAGAATCCGGTACCGGTAAGGAGTTGGTTGCGCAGGCTTTACATCAATCTTCCCCGCGCTGTGATAATCCTTTTGTTTCGGTAAACTGCATGGCTTTGAGCGCAGGAGTTCTTGAAAGCGAACTCTTTGGTCATGAGAAGGGGTCTTTCACCGGGGCAGTGGCTCTAAGGCGCGGACGCTTTGAAATGGCTGATAAGGGCACATTGTTTCTGGATGAGATAGGTGAACTTTCTCATGATATGCAGGTTAAACTTTTAAGAGTCTTGCAGGAAAAAACAATTGAACGTGTCGGCGGAGTTGATTCGATTAAAATTGATATCCGCATTGTTGCAGCGACTAATAAAAATTTAAAGCAGGCTGTTGAAAACGGTACTTTCCGCGAAGATCTTTACTACAGGTTAAATGTTGTAAGTATTGAACTGCCTCCTCTTCGTGAGCGCAGGGAAGACATTCCTTTTATGATTGATCATTTTCTGGCTAAGTATTCTGCTGATAATAATAAAACATTTGAAGGTTTTTCACCAGCTGCGATGGATTATATGTCTGCCTATGAATGGCCGGGAAACGTTCGCCAACTTCAAAATGTTATTGAACGGTGCGTTGTTCTTACTTCAGGTACAGTGATTAAAACTGACGATCTTCCTGCTGAAATTAAAGACGAAGAAACACAGTTTAAAAGTGCTGTCGATTTGTTGCCGACCAAAATAAATCTGGCTCAGGCTTTAGATAAAATTGAAGCAACGCTTGTCCGCAGAGCTTTGGTGCAAAGTAATTTTGTTAAAGTAGACGCCGCAGAAATGCTGGGCCTTTCTAAAAGTCTGCTTCAGTACAAGCTTAAAAAATACAATATAAGCGGGAAGTAAGCTTTCCGCTTACTCCTGAAAATCATAGACAGTATAGCTGCTCATAAGTTCCAGCAATATATACGGGCTGACGTTGTTTCTTATGCATATAACAGCGTCAGTTATCATTTTAAGCTTGATTTCAAGTTCCAGTGTATACGCTTTTTTGCGCTCGCTTAGTATCTTTTGCAGATATTCATCATCAATTTTTGCGAAAATCAGTGATAACCCTTTACGCAGAAATTGATCATCAACTTTCTGGGTGAATTTTTCCATTTCCGCATGTCCTTTTTCTTCCACCAGAAGCTTCAGTTTAAAAAGACTCATTGCAATATCTTCCGGTGGAAGGTGCTCCGTTACTGACGGATAAAGCAGAAGAGGAGCGTGTTTTATTAAACGTTCCTTTATCGTTTCACTGTCCGAAAAGAATAGTGCGAATTTTGAAGATAGCTCATTTGATTTTTGATTGCTGCTTAGCGAGAGAAGAAAAGTTTCAATTAAATCTGTCCGTTTTTTATAATCAGCTAAAATTTGAGAGCGTAATTTTTTTGATTCTTCAAGAACCTGTGCGTCGCTGTTGTCATCGATCGATAGTCTGAAAATTGATGAGCTGAATACGTCATCCAGCCGTTCTAAAATGAGATTTTGAACTTCAGGTTTCTTTCCGAAAAGACTTTTGTTGTTCTTTGCCGCCAGATTCCACCATGAAATAAGGTCGTGTAAGTCATTTTGATTGAAATTAAATATTGGGAGTGAATCAGAAAAATTTATCATTTCTGCTGACATATCAAAAAAGGAAGCTTCAATATCTCCTGCTTGGCCCTGCCTGATGAATCCTGAGTTTACCAGATCTTCTACTCTGTCAAGCAATGCTTCACAGGCTTGTTCAACATCAGTTAAAGAAAGCGGTAATTTTTCTGCGGCGTACGCATGTAGTAAAGAAGAAACTTTTTCCCGGCGGATTTTGTTTAAATTTGAAAGAATAATTTCCCGTGATTGGTCAGAAAAGGCAGCAAGTATTTTTGCTGTGGTTTCATTACTTATGTCACGGGTGAATACTTCCTGAAGATAATAATCCGGCATCAATGTAAGTGATTCCAGCCTTTGATCGGTCTTGAGATCAGATATTTTGATCATGGAAATTTTCTCCGTTGTTCATAAATTCAAAATCCCTTCCGCCGGTAGCGGAAGGGATTTTGATATGTAGTCGTTTGTAACTGCGATATTTAAAGAACCGGAAGGTATGTATTTAATTCATACTCAGTAACCTGAGTTCTGTAAGCATCCCATTCTTTGATTTTATTTTTGTATAGATTGCTGTGAATGTGATCGCCGAGACATTCTTTGACCAGTTCACTTTTCTTCATTGCCACTGCAGCTTCATATAAATTGCCGGGAAGAGCTGTGATTCCGTGTTCTGCGAGAGTCGGAGGATCCATTGCAAAAACGTTTTCTTCGATAGGTGAAGGAAGTTTGTACCCTTCATCAATTCCCTTAAGGCCAGCTTCAAGCATAACAGCAAAGCATAGATACGGATTTGCTGCCGGATCAGGAGAGCGCAGTTCCATTCTGGTTGCGCCTTCTTTACCCGGTTTATACATGGGAACACGTACCAGAGTAGAACGGTTTTTTCTGGCCCATGCTACGTAAACAGGAGCTTCGTATCCCGGAACAAGCCGTTTGTAGGAGTTTACCCACTGGTTGGTTACGCAGGTGAATTCTGGGCAATGTTTCAAAATACCGGCGATGTAGCTTTTGCCTTCAGGGCTGAGGTGGTATTCATCATTGGCATCGAAAAATACGTTTCTTCCGTTCTTAAATAAAGACTGGTGAACGTGCATGCCAGAACCGTTAACGCCATACATCGGTTTAGGCATGAAAGTAGCGTAGATGCCGTGTTTACGGGCAACTTCTTTAACTATTACGCGGTAGGTCATAGCCGTATCGGCCATTCTCATACCTTCGGAATAGCGAAGATCAATTTCATGCTGGCTCGGGGCTACTTCGTGGTGGCTGTATTCGACGTCATATCCCATCTGTTCGAGAGAGAAAATGATGTCGCGACGGATGTCGTTGCCGAGGTCAAGTGGAGGCGCATCGAAGTAACCGCCTTTATCAATGATCTTAGTTCCCTTTTCATTTTCAAACAGGAAGAATTCGAGTTCCGGTCCTACATAGAAAGTGAAACCTCTGTCCGCGGCTTTATCGAGTGTCTTTTTAAGAACCCACCTGCTGTCCCCTTCGTAAGGAGTGCCGTCAGGATTTTGAATATCGCAGAACATACGGGCCACAGGTCGGTCGGTCGGTCGCCATGAGCACATTTGAAAAGTTGTCGGATCAGGTAAAGCTATCATGTCTGATTCTTCGATTCTGGTGAAACCGAGAATTGATGATCCGTCAAATCCCATTCCTTCCTCAAAAGCTGATTCCAGTTCTTTAGGAGTAATCTGAAAGCTTTTCAGCGTACCGAGAATATCAACAAACCAGAATTGAACAAAGCTGATATTGTAGTCCCGTACAGCTTTAAGAACATCATCCGCATTTTTGCAATTAAAGACAGGCGCATCCATAGTTGCTTTCCTCCTGATTGAAGAAGTTATTATTTAATATGTTTTAAGATTGGCAATATCTGTTTAACGTGTTGTCATTTATGAAAAAAACACACGGGCTCAACTAATCATTAGATTATAGCTGAGTCAACGGTATTATTGCAAACAGTATTAGTAGAATTTCTAAACTGAAAATCAGATCTCATCAATCCGGTCACGAACTTCACGGAAGAAAGAAAAAAGAAACGGCTGGTCTTTAGGTTCTGAATTGATATCCAGCCTTGTAAAGAATGAAACAATGTTTCCTTTAGGGGTTCTTGTGCGCTGAAAATAAAGTTCGTGGAGCGGGCCAGCCGGAGTTTTGAATGAAAGAATCCATTCTACTCCTTGTTTGCGCCATATTTTAATGGAATTAATATCTTTTTTAGTTGTAACGAGATCAACAAGTTCTTTCAGCGTAAAGGGGTGGCCGGGTTTTCCGGGCATACCGAGAAAATCACCTTTATCAGAATGAATGACTACCGGAAGCTCAAGAAAGTCGTTTTCCGGATAAACTGGGCTGGAGTCGGATTCAATGGTGTATGAACTGGAATCACCATGTTCTTTTTTAATAGTAATAACTTTTTTGGCAGTAACCTTTTCAGATTGCGGCAATCCGCTCGCTGCAGAGATAATTTCTTTTATCTCAGAAAGTAAATGATCCTGGCCGGAGCTGTTAGCTTCCTGCTTTTCAATAAGTTCAGTCAGTTTTTTTTCAACTTTTGCAAGCCGCTGTTCAGCTCTTGCCTGTGAAGTTACAAGACCGGCCAAGCCGTTCATCATCTGCATTGTCACGCGCGTAAGTTTTTCCAGTTCTAAACTGGATTCATCACTTTTTTTCGTGCTTACCGATAAGGGCTTATTGTCTTTAACAGATTCAAATTCAATGAGAAGTTTATCACGTATCTGCTTTGACGATAAATTATTAGCAAAGAGTTCTTTTATACGCAGGCAAAGTTTATCCGCACCTTTTTTAAAGCGCAGGGGTTTACCGTGTCCTGCAATCATGAAAAATTCAGGAAATTTTTTGCGGTAACTTTTAATGGTGGTGACAGACACACCTGTTACTGCTGAAAGGTCTTTATGAGTAAATGTGTCTGCAGTCATTGGTCTGAAATATCCTGTTTTTTGAGTTATGTTAATGCGGGCTGTTCGTGGAACGCTATATCGTCGGCTCTAAAATTATCAGTAATATATTTGCCTGTTAGTTATCGATAACTGTAATAGTCATATAGGTCAATAGGTGAATGGTTTTATGGTTGGATATACGGAAAGATGGTGAATGTCAGGGCAAGGAGCGAGAGTAATATTTAGTGGATCAATTCGGATAATCAGTTCTGAAAGCGTGTAAGCAGCGAGATAATGAAAAGTACAACCAGCGCGGCCAACAAAATCGTATTGATGTTGATGCCGCCTTTAATCTTTTGTTTTCTGCGGTATCCGAAGATCAGAAAAAGGATGGCTATGAATATCAGCAGCTTGAACATATAGTGGTGAAAGCCGTTTAAAATTATTTAAAAATTCATCGTTAACGCAATCTGATCACTTTGCCTGATTTAGGTTGAGATCGCCAGAGTTATATTTGCTGAAAATAATGAGTTGAGCCGCAAATTGATGGGTTAATTAGCGGGGAAGCATTGCTTCCCCGCGGTATACATTCTGCTAGATTACTTTGTTAAGCGGATACTCAATGATGCCTTCTGCTCCCATTGAGATAAGTTCGGGGATGAGTTCGCGAACGGCGATTTCTTCAATCATGATTTCAACTGAAACCCATGATGCATCGGATAGCTCTGCAACCGTCGGTGAATTGAGGCTAGGCATAACTTTCATTGCTTCAGGAAGAACAGCTTTCGGCATATTCATCTTAAGGCCGACCATCTTCTGAGCTTTAAGCGCGCCCTGTAAAAGCAAGTTGATGTTTTCAATCTTTTTACGCTTCCAAGGGTCAGCCCATGCCTTTTTGTTGGCGATGAGCATTGTGTTTGTGGCCATCAGTTCGGATATGATGCGAAGTCCGTTTGCTTTGATGGTTGTACCTGTTTCGGTAACTTCAACAATAGCATCGCAAAGACCTTCTACAACCTTGGCTTCAGTTGCTCCCCATGAGTATGAAACTTCAACCGGAACGTTGATCGATTCAAAGTATCTTTTGGTGAATCCCATAAGTTCTGTGGAGATTCTTTTTCCGGCAAGATCCTGAGCAGTTTTGTAAGGAGAATCCCCTGCAACGGCTAAAACCCAGTGTGCTTGGCGATTACTTACCTTTGAGTAAATAAGGTTGGAAACTTCAACAACATCCGACTGATTCTCAAGGATCCAGTCTTTTCCGGTCAAACCTACATCGAGAGTTCCGTTTTCAACGTACTGAGAAATTTCCTGCGCACGGCACATGGCACATGTCAGTTCATCATCGTTTACATCAGGGAAATAATTGCGGGGGTGCAGATTTATTTTCCAGCCGGATTTTTCGAAAAGATTGATTGTTGCATCTTGCAGGGAGCCTTTCGGCAGACCGATTTTTAGCATATTGGACATTATTTATAAACCTCCTTGGGGTCAAAGATAAAGGGTGAACATTCTGTAACTTCGCCATCCTTCAGTTCACGGAAAAAGCAGCTTCTGTAACCTTTGTGGCACGCAGCTCCGCCGATCTGTTCGATCAGCAGTACCAAAGTATCATCATCGCAATCAATTCTGATGGACCTTATTTTCTGTACATGACCGGATGTGCCGCCTTTATGCCAGAGAGTTTGACGGCTTCTGCTCCAGTAATGTGCTTCACCTGTCTCAATGGTTTTATTCCACGATTCTTCATTCATGTATGCCATCATCAGGACTTCTCCTGTTTCAGCATCCTGTGCAATGGCAGGCACTAGTCCGTTCATTTTTTCAAAATCAGGCTTAATCATACAATCCTCTGCTTTGATAGGCTTTGTAGCCGCGTAATTTTAAATTTTTAAAATGGAATATTTTTCCAGGTACTCACCAATATTAATTAATCCTGTAAGTTAAAAAAAAAGCGCCAACCTGAGGTCAGGCGGCGCTTTTAAGATTGCTTGTAGGAAAAAATGCGATTTATTCGCTTTTGTCCTGACACTCCTTGCAAACGCCGAAGAGGTACATTTCATGATGGGAAAGCACAAATCCGTGCTTTTTAGCTAGTTCTTCCTGAAGATGTTCAATTTCAGGATCTACGGCTTCTATAGTCTTGCCGCAATGTTCGCAAACTAGATGGTCGTGATGTGCATGACCATATTTATGCTCGTAACGGAGCACACCATCATTAAAATCAACAGCTTTAGCAATGCCGGATTCGTCGAGGAGTTTTAAAGTACGGTAAACAGTTGCCTGTCCGATGGAAGAGTCTTCCTGACGGATAATATTGTACAGTTCTTCAGACGAAACATGACCTTCTTCATTCAGAAAAGCGTCAAGGATGGCTCTTCTCTGAGGGGTCATTTTTAGTCTCTGTTTGGACAGATATTCTGAAAAAATGTCTTTCGCTGATTTCATTAACTGTACTCGATTAACTGATTATTGCCGTTAGGACTAAAAACCCCCTACAATGTAATAAAGGTAAATGTCAAATCATCATTGCTCATAGCCGCACATAATAGTATGAATGTCGCAACTTAAAGGCAATTTTATGTCGATATTGATAAGAATTTGACAAGGAGCTTAGAAATGGAAGTTGAACAATTTATAGCCGAATGGGATGAAGACTCTACCGGAGCCAAGGAAATTTTTGTTACACTGAAAAATCTGCTTGAGTCACTTGAAGCAACTGATCTGGAGTTTAAAGCCAGACCGGGCATCACCTATTCACTTCGCGGAGTAAAAAATACTCAGAGCAAGTGGCCTCTCTATGTAATGGTTGATGTAATTGATGACGACCCGTCAGAACGTTGGCTTTCAGTCTGCTTTTTCGGCGATACAATAACCGACCCCGATGAACTCGGAGATCTCGTTCCCGGTGGACTTCTCGGTCAAGACGGGCACTGTTTTGACGCTGATGATTCTGATATGACCGACTACCTTGTCGCCAGAATTAAAGAAGCTCACGCCAATCAGTAATTCTGTTTAATAATGTTTTATTAAAGTTACATATTTTAAAAATCAACCGGTAAACATTTAAGGTGGTTGCCGGTTGATTTCTTTCTGTGCTTTGCGCACAGCTGTATTGTGTCTTATGGTTGTTTCAGCGGAGATACTCTAGGCTATGACTACCAGAAAAAATACTGAAACCGTATCTTGCAGGCTTCTGCCTTTCATGGGCAGCGGTGTGGAAGTTTTGCGCGCTCATTATGTGACTCAAGTGGATACCTGAATCATTATCGCCGCTGGCTGCTACCACAATAATTTCAGTATTCGGGTTTGCATGGTTTTTACCCGCCGGAGTCTATGATCTGCTAACTGTTGATCTGACGACTGCCGGAACGATAGCCTGGCTGGCAGTCGTATATTACGGAGTGGTTGTCACCGTCTTAGCTTATCTTTTCTGGTTTGCCGGAATTGTTTTAGTGCCTGCATCTGTAGCAAGTGTGTTTGCAGGAGTTATGCCTCTCTCGGCTGTTGCTCTTTCCGCTTTGATTCTTGGAGAAAAGCTGCAATGGTTTCATTATGCTGGGTGTTTTTTTGTACTGAGTGGTATTTTTTTAATCTCCGGTGTCGGTTCTGCCGGATTCAAATATAGATTTAAAAGAAAAACCCCCGCAACAACCCCGGCTGGTGATTGATAGAGATCTTTTTAGTTTTTGATTGAATTATTGAGCTTTTTCCTGATATCTCATAGACTCCTTAGGTTTATTGTTGCTGAAAAAAAACGGAGTAAACATGAGTAAGCAAAGAGTTAGCATTCAGGGTGATCGGCCTGTTATTGAAAAAATGCTGCTTCCGTTTAATCAATTTGTAAAAATTGAATCATCCGGAGGAGTCGTTCTTATACTTTGCACTATTGTTGCTTTGATATGGGCTAACTCCCCGTTTGCTCATTTTTATGAAACTTTTAAAAATATTCCTCTTACTGTCGGGGTCGGTGAATTTGTTCTTTCAAAACCTGCGATTCTTTGGATCAACGACGGCCTTATGGCTGTGTTTTTCTTTCTTGTAGGGCTTGAAATTAAACGTGAGGTTTTGGTAGGCGAACTGAACTCTCTGAGGCAGGCTTCCCTGCCTATTTGCGCAGCCTTCGGCGGAATGGTTGTTCCTGCTCTTATTTATGCTTTCTTTAATCAGGGTACACCTTCTGAAGGCGGATGGGGCATCCCCATGGCTACGGACATTGCGTTCAGCCTCGGCGTACTGTCGCTTTTAGGGGACAGGGTGCCTATGAGCTTGAAAATTTTCCTTACAGCAATCGCAATTGTTGATGACATCGGGGCAATTCTGGTTATTGCTGTTTTTTATTCAACCGGAGTGTCTCTGTGGATTATAGGTGTCGGCCTGTTTTTCTTTTTGCTGATGATCATGCTGAACAAAATGGGTGTTCGGGCTCCGCTTCCTTATTTAATTCTTGGTATATTTATGTGGCTGGCGTTCTTAAAAAGCGGCGTCCATGCAACTGTTGCCGGAGTGCTTGCTGCAATGACAATTCCTGCTTCCACAACTATTTGCTGTAAGGATTTTGCTTTTTCAGTCCGTAAAAGTTTATCGGAATATGAAGCTGCGGGCGGCAACAGTCCGGTTACTCTTTCAAATAAACAGATGCTTTCTTCACTTTCGGAGATGCATGAAGATATAATGATGGCTTCACCCCCATCAAAAAGAATTGAGCATAATCTTCATTACTATGTGGCTTTTGCTATTATGCCTATATTTGCTCTTGCAAATGCAGGTATAAATTTTTCAACTGGTGGCGGGGGAAGCGGGCTGGATATTTTTCATCCGGTAAGCATCGGGATTTTTTTGGGTCTTATTGTTGGTAAAACTATCGGAATTTGCCTTGCCAGTTGGCTGGCTATTACTATCGGAATTGCAGATAAACCTGACAATATGCAGTCTGGACATTTTGTGGGCGCTGCTTTGCTGGCAGGTATCGGATTTACTATGTCTATCTTCATTACAAATCTGGCATGGAAGGACAGTGCAACGTTTATTGTGGATGCAAAGTTCAGTATTCTCGCCGCATCCGTTGTTGCAGGTCTTTTAGGATTTCTGGTTTTGCGTAGTTGCCGCCTTGCAGCAAAGTGTGAGGCATAGCCGTAGTTATGTTATTAGAGTTCAGTAAAGATCAATTACAGATAGTGATAGCTCGCTACAGTGAAAATATTGAATGGTTAAAAGCGTTTAATCGTTTCGCAATTGTTTACAACAAAGGTGAAACTATTGTTGACGGGGCCGTTGTCCTGCCGAATATCGGTAGAGAAGGACATACATATCTGACACATATTGTTAGAAATTATTATGACCTCCCGGAATATACAGTCTTTTTGCAGGGTTCTCCTTTTTTCCATATGAAAGAAGGAGCTGATTGCGCAAAACTTGCGGATATTATTAATGAATCTCTTACTAAAAAAGTTCCTTTTAAAGGTTTTGCGTGGTTCCGGCTCAGGTGTGATCGTCTGGGAAGGCCACACCAAATGTCTGACCCTGCAAGTAAGGGAAAATGGTCCGGCTGGGGCAAAGATATTCCTGTAGGCGAGGTTTATGAAAAATTATTCAATAGAACCCCTCCTGAGCAATTTATTGCGAGCGCGGCGACAGGACTTTTTATGGTTCGCAAGGATAGAATTCTTACCCGTTCCTTGGAATTTTACAAAACGGCACTTTCAATTATTGAGGCTGATCCATGTGATGAGCATAATACAGGGCATGCTTTTGAACGATTATGGCAGGTTATTTTCAACGGCAGTAAAGCTATAAATCCTTAACGCTCATATTTTATATTTTTCTGCCGTCCTTCTGCTTTTTTTCTGCACATTATTCATGATCAAAAATGCAAGGCTCATCTTGATTATTTTCGTTATTTATTCTTTTTAAATAATTCACAGCAAAAAACGTGAACAGTGTTTACAATTTTGGTGAGGCTTGATATTTCGGGCTTTATGACAATAGCAGCAAAAAAGAAAATTGATCATGATCGCATGAAACGTATGATTTTAGATGCAGCGAAAGAGCTCTTTGCCAAGGACGGATTTGATAATGTTTCAATACGCAAAATAGCGTCACGTATTAATTACAGTCCTGCCGCTCTTTATCGATATTTTAGCAGCAAAGAAGATATTATTCTCTGCCTTAAGCAGGAAGGTATGCAAAAGTTCGGAGATGCTCAAAAGTATCTGGCAGATATCGAAGACCCATTTGAAAGGGTTAAAGAGTGTGGGCGGATTTACTTAGCTTATGCCTGTAATGAACCTGAATATTATGATCTCCTTTTTAATAAAGTTGCGCCTTCTTTTTGTAATCCTGAAAAATGGGCAGGAAAATCTAGTCAGTCTTTTCTTAATTTCAAAGAAACTGTTCGCGAGTGCATTGAAACAGGAGTGCTTGGCGATGTTTCAGTTGATACTACTGTGGCTGCTTTGTGGGCTTGTGTTCACGGGTTGTCGTCACTGGCGATGACCGGAAGGCTTAAAAGTTCGCTGCCTGATATTGATGTTGATAGTGTTTTTGAAAATGTTCTTAGTTTTATAACAATTCCCCAAATTGAGCGGGAGAAAATGAGAAAGGCGAAGTCAGATGAAGATAAAAAGTAGCTGTGTTGATTTTTTGCTTTCTTTTATACTGCTTACGTTGATCAATCTTGTATATCCTGCAACGGTCATGGCTGCGTCGTCTGATATTTTTGAAGCGGTGGCCGCGCCGCGGGTGATCTCTTTGACTGGATTCACCAGACCGAGAGTTGAAATGACTCTGGTGAGTGAAGAATCTGCCATGTGCATTGCTGTACATGCCGATGTAGGTGACACCATCGGCGCAGACGGGCTGTTTGTGAATCTTGATCCAAAATTTATCAATCTTGAAATAGCACAGCTGAAGTCTGATATCGACAGGCTTAAGTCAGATATGAGCTACTACCATAAAGAGGCTGACCGTTATATTAAGCTGGTTAAAAAGAATACGGCTTCTCAATCAGAACTTGACCTGCATATACGTTATTTGAACAGTGCTGAAAGCCTTCTCAGGTCAACTCAGCTTAAGCTTAACGTTAATGAGGAGCATTTACGCCGTTATACTCTGCGTGCTCCTGCCGGTTGGAGAGTTATCAAACGTTATATAGAGCCGGGTGAGTGGGTTACTAAAGGTGAAAAAGTAGCCGAACTGGGAAATTTTAAGACTCTTTTAGTTCCGTATGCTCTTACAGTGAAAGAGCTTGATAAGATTGACAGTATGGGGGGCAAAGTCACCCTTGATCTTCCTGATATTGATAAATCTGTTATAGCAAATCTTGAACGAATCTCCCCTGATTTTGACCCTGAATCACGTAAAATTGATGTTGATTTTAAGATTGCGACCGGTGATTTTAATTTCAGAGGCGGACTTCGTACAGAGCTTAAGATTGAAATGGTTGATCCGGGCGGGGCAGTGATTGTTCCTGCATCTGCTGTTGTTAAAACATATGACGATTACTTTCTTGTCAGGCCTGACGGAGTGAGGGTTAAAGTGCTTATTCTGGGTAAAATGGAAGATGGAAAACTTCGTGCTTCATCAAGGGCGGTAAAAGCCGGTCAAAAGTTTTTGCTGAAACCTTAGTTTTGGAATGTAATCAATGAAGATTTATATTTATTCAGTTGATTGCAAGACGGGTGCAATCAGTCAAGGAGCCTTTGCATGAAGGGACTTATAAGTTTCACTTTGAAGCAGACGGTTTTTATCAATATAATTTTTGTAGTGTTGATGGTCGTCGGGATTTATTGTGCCTATGATCTGCCTGTTGAACGTTATCCTAATGTTCACATGGGTAAGGTTGTGATCACGGGATTCTTACCGGGTGCTTCCCCCTCAGACGTTGAGGCTCTTGTAACAAAGAAGATTGAAGATGCGCTTGATGATCTGGAGAACGTCGAGTACATACGCTCACGCTCTTTCCGTGAACGTGCCAGTATTCTTGTAAAATTCATTGATGATACTGATTACCAGAAAAGTTATGATGAACTTCGCTTCAGAGTCCTTTCTATTCAAAATGACCTGCCCAAAGATATGGACCCGCCTAATTTCTCAGAAATCAATGTAAGCGAGTGGTTACCTGTTATCAGAGTGTGTCTTGTCGGTGACAGGGCTAACCGTGCACTTTCGATGATGGCTGATGAAATGAAGGTCCCGCTTCGCAAAATTCCCGGCGTTAACCAAGTTGATATTGAAGGCGAATATGTTCGTGAATTTCATGTTAACCTTGACCCCAAAAAATTAATCCGCGCGAAAGTCACTTTTGATGATGCTGCCAGAGCTTTGGAAGATGCTAATATTTCTATTCCTGCCGGAGATTTTGTTTCAAATAACGGAGAGTATGTAATTGTCGTTGACCAGCGGTACCGTACCAGAGAGGAAATAGCGGGAACAATTATCCGCATGGACGGTGACGGATCATTTGTAACAATTGGCGATGTTATGAGTGATGCTAGGGTTTCGTACCGCGATCCTCAGGTGATAACTTCCATTAACGGCCAGAATGCCGTGACCCTTAAGATTGTTAAAACGCAGGACGGAAACGCAGTTACCATCGCAGAAGATGTTGAAGCTGTTGTTGCCTCATTCAAAGATGCTCTGGAGAGGGAAGGGGTTAAACTGGTACTGACCAATGACCAGCGAATCCACATCGATGAAGCCATGAAAACGCTTGGCCTCAACTTGCTTGTAGGTATTGTGCTGGTTTTTGTGATTATTTATCTGGTTATGGGATTTCGCAACGCAATGCTGACTACAGTAGGTGTTCCTTTCGCATTTCTTGTGACCATGCTGATCATGCATCTGACCGGTAATTCTCTTAATCAGATAACACTTTTTTCTTTTGTTCTGGTGAGCGGGATTATTGTCGATGACGCCATAGTTGTTGTTGAAAATATCTTCCGTCATGCGCAGGAAGGTAAAAATTTACGTAATGCCGTCATTGACGGAACTTCCGAGGTCTTCTGGCCTGTTATTTCGGCAACTGCAACTACGGTTGCGGCCTTTTTGCCCATGCTTATTATGACCGGTTCAACCGGTGAATTTTTTGCTCAGGTTCCAAAGGCGGTAACTTTCGCGCTTATAGCTTCATTGATTGAAAGTTTGCTGATTCTTCCCTCTCATTTTCTGGATTGGCCCGGAGCAAAAAAACTTTCAGAGGCCGGCGATAAACTAGCTCATGAACCTGTTTTTATGAGACCTCTTAGACGCTGGACGGATAAACTGCTTTCACTTGTCATGCGTTTCCGTTTTACCTCGTTAACGATAGTTTTCGGTGCTTTTGTTCTGGCTATAGCCATTCTTGTTGTTTCCGTTTCCGGCGCGATTCCGTTAATTAAAATTAAGTTTTATCCTGATGATTACAGTTTGTATTATATTGAACTGGAAGGGCCAGTTGCAACATCCATCGAAGTTACTTCTGATAAATTGAAAAGGATATCGGTATTTATTGAAAAAATGGGTCCGGGCATGTCTACATCTGCCACGGCTTTTGCTGGATTCTACTTTAGCGAAGACTATGAAATGATGTACGGAAGTAATCTAGGAAATATTGTTGTAGAATTGCCGGCAAAAGATAAGCAGGTTTTTGCTGATGCGCCTAATAATGATCCGGGAACTCATCTGACATATATACGCAAGGCTATTGATAAATTCGGAGGGGATGGCTGGACTATTCGTGTCCGCCCTGAAAAAGACGGCCCGCCTACTGGGAAGGATTTAAATATAAGGATCCTTGGGTCTGATCATGTGGCTGTGCAGGGTCTGACTGCGAAGATTCTTAATTTTATAAAAGAGAATAAAGAACTTGGACCACAGCTTGTTAACCTGAGTAAAGATGAGGGGACCCCTAATAGAATATTCAGATTTTCACCTATGAATGAGCGTATTGCAGAATATGGCTTAACTCCGAAACAGGTTGCAAGTCTGTCTGGATCAATTTTAGACGGTCGCTTTGTCGGTAAATTCAGACTTGCAGATGAGGATGTGGATCTGCGTTTAAAGATCGATCCTGAATTTTTAAATTCGCCTGAAGACGCACTCGGCATTCCGGTGCTTGAGCATAACGAAAGCCCTATCCGTCTAAGTGATTTGTGCAAGATTTCAATTTATATGGAGCCGGGACAGTTTAACAGATTTATGACTCAGAGGGCCGTTACTATTACAGCTAATATTAAATCCGGATCAAGGCTTTCTCCGGCTATTGCTGTAAACAGAGTTAAAAAGTTTTATGAATCCGTGCGTAATGATTACCCCGGAGCCTCAATCAACTTCTCTGGCGAATATGAATCAACAAAAAAGTCTTATACTTCACTTCTTTATGCGTTTTTTACGGCTATTTCGATAATTTATCTTATACTGGCTACCCAGTTCAAATCATATTTGCAGCCGGTAATCATTCTTTCTGCTGTAGTCTTTTCACTTACCGGGGTTATTCTCGGAACCTTCTTGTCTCAAACAGTTTTTACGGTGAACAGCTTTATCGCAACTGTGGGGGTAACAGGGGTTGTCGTTAACGATTCTCTGGTGTTACTGGATTTTATTAATAAACTTTATTTGGCCGGTATGAGCCGCAAAGAGTCTCTGCGCGAAGGGGTCAGAATAAGGCTCAGGCCGATTTTGTTGACAACTTTAACCACAACACTCGGATTGTTGCCCATGGCAATAGGTTTTCCTTCATATTCGCTTGTATGGGGAGCCATGGCTTCAACTTTTGTGACGGGGCTGTGTACCGCTACTTTCCTGACTTTATTTATCATTCCCGTTGAGTGGGATTTGCTTATGGGATTTATGGAGTGGAAAGAAAAGCGTAAAGAGCGTAAGCAGACTATCCAGCTTGATAATTAATCTACAACTCTCTGCAACTTTTACTGTACATTAGGTGGCAAAAAGCGTGAATGAACTTGAACAAAAACTGGCAGAACTTAACAAGCGGTACGGAGCTGATCTTGGTGACCGCGTTGAAGGCTTAGAAGGCTTTTTGTCTGAATATGTTTCATCCGGCAGCAAAATTGCTCTTGAAAAATTGTATAAAGGAGCTCATGCCCTTGCCGGTTCAGCAAAAACTTTCGGGTTCGCCGATGTAAGCGTTGTCGCAAAGAAACTTGAATTGTCTGCCCGTGAGTCTGATGATGCAGAAATTTTATTCGTCAGATTATCTGAGCTTAAAAAACTGATTTCTTCCTGATTATTACAGGGTTTAATAATAACAAGAGGGTGCTGTTTTCATCCAGATTTAAGGGGTGAAGGCGGCTTCTATGCTGTTTTTATGGTTGCATAGTGTTCTCTTGATGGTTATAGGCACCAAACTATGAGTAAAGATCTTATTATCGTCGAGTCCCCAGCAAAGGTAAAAACCATCAGCAAGTTTCTTGGTAAAAATTATCAAGTGGCCGCATCAGTCGGTCACGTTCGAGATTTGCCGAAAAACAAGCTTGGTGTTGATGAGGGTGGTGATTTTACACCCCAGTATCAGATCATCCCCGGTAAAGAGGATGTAGTTAATAAACTGAAGAAAGCGGCAGCCACAGCTGACCACGTCTATCTGGCACCTGACCCCGACCGCGAGGGAGAGGCTATCGGATGGCATGTTGCGGCCATTCTTAAGGACGTAAATCAAAACATAAGCCGTATTCAGTTTAACGAAATTACAGCCCGCGCCGTTAAAGAAGCTCTTGAGCACCCGCTTCCGCTCAATGAGCAGCTCTTTGATTCTCAGCAGGCCCGCCGGATTCTTGACCGCCTTGTGGGTTATAAAATTTCTCCTATTTTATGGAAAAAAGTTAAGCGCGGTATCTCTGCCGGAAGGGTACAGTCCGTTGCGCTTAAGATTGTAGTAGAGCGCGAAAAAGAAAGACGTCTCTTTATACCTGAAGAATACTGGCTCTTTAAAGCTGAACTGGAAGGGAATAATCCTCCTCCGTTCAGCGCAGATCTTTGGAAGATAAAAGGTAAAAAGGCTGAAATAGGTTCTGCCGATGAAGCCGAAGCTCTTGAAAAATCTATTAAAGATGTTCCTTTCAAGATTACCGATCTTACTGAAAAAGAGCGCAAGCGTGATCCGCTTCCTCCGTTTATTACTTCCACCCTTCAGCAGGAAGCAAACCGCAGACTCGGATATTCCGCCAAGCGGACAATGACTCTTGCCCAAAGACTTTATGAAGGGGTTGAATTAGGCGATAAAGGAACAACCGCACTTATTACTTATATGCGTACTGACTCCGTCAGAATCGCCGATGAAGCCCGTGATGCGGCAAAAAAACTCATTCTTGAGAAATTCGGGAAGGAATTTTATCCTCCCAAAGCCAGAGTATTTAAGTCAAAGGGCAGTGCGCAGGATGCTCATGAAGCTGTCAGACCGGTTGATGCTACTATTCTGCCTGAAGACGTAAAAGCTTTTCTGCCGCCTGATCAGTATAAAGTTTATAAACTTATCTGGGATAGATTCATTGCTTCCCAGATGGCGCAGGCCCGTTTCTGGGATACGGTTGTGACCGTTGAATCCGGAGACACTCTCTGGCGTTCGAAAGGTGAGAGACTGCTCTTCCCCGGTTTCATGCGGGTAACAGGTAAAACCGGTGATGAAAAACTTATTGAGCTTCCAAAACTGGAAATCGGTGAGGATCTTAAGGTCAATAAGATAGACAAAGAACAGAAATTTACTCAGCCGCCGGCCCGTTACTCCGAAGCTTCGCTCGTGCGTGAGCTTGAAGAAAAAGGAATCGGCCGTCCTTCCACTTACGCTGCAATTATTTCTACAATTCAGGATCGCGAATACGTAATCATTGAAGATAAGAAGTTTGTTCCGACCGAGCTTGGCTTTGTTGTCAGTGATCAGCTTAGTGAACATTTCAAGGAACTTATGGATGTCGGTTTTACCGCAGCCATGGAAAAACAGCTTGATGATGTAGCTGAAGGGAAGGTCCAGTGGACTTCCTTAATGAAAAATTTTGCTGACGGATTTTACCCAACCCTTGAGGCTGCGCAGAAAGATATGAAGCGCGGCGGAGAAGATACCGGCATTGTATGTGATAAATGCGGGTCTTCCATGGTTATCAAGTTCGGGAAGACCGGAGAATTTTTAGGCTGTTCAAATTATCCAGACTGTAAAAGTATTGTTAATTTTGCCCGTGACGAAAAAGGCAAGATTATGATCCTTGAAGATCAGCCTGCCGAAGACACAGGGGTTACTTGCGAAAAATGCGGTTTGCCGATGGCGATCAAGCGTTCCAGCAGAGGTGAATTCCTCGGTTGTACCGGTTACCCTGACTGTCGCAATATTAAGAACTTTGCGCGGGATGACGAAGGTGTAATCAAGGTTGTTGAAACAGAAGAGTCGCAGGTTGTAGGCACATGCCCTGAATGTAAGGGTGATCTGATTATTAAGAGAGCCAGAACAGGAAGCCGCTTTATTGCCTGCAGTAATTATCCTGATTGTAAGTTTGCAAAACCATTCTCTACAGGGGTTAAATGCCCGAAAGAAGGGTGCGAGGGTGAACTTGTTGAAAAGAGTTCCCGCCGCGGTAAGATCTTTTTCTCCTGCGATCACTATCCTGATTGCGATTATGCTGTCTGGTACCCGCCTGTTGACGGCCCCTGTCCTAAGTGCGGACACCCTGTTCTTGTTAAAAAGACCACTAAAGCAAAAGGAACACACATTGCCTGCCCTGAAAAAGGATGCGGTTATACTCAAGAAGAAGAGTAGTGTGTATCTCACTGTTTTATGAATGTTTTTGCATAAGTCTAGAAAAAGTACAGATTTAATCTAGATTTATATATGTATTTAAAAGCCCTTTCCGAGCATGCTTGGGAAGGGCTTGATTGTTAAAAGTATGGTTATCGTCAGTATAAATAACTGACGATAACTGAGTTGGCGTGTACTGCTTTTTTCGTGTAGTGCTTTCAGTAGCGAAAAATTAAAAAATCAAACAAGATAATTTTCTTCCACAGTGTTAACAAAGACACGGATTGAAATAATAAATGAGGATTAATCAATGTCAGAATTCAAATTTGGGTTTGTAGCCCTTTTAGGTCCGCCGAATGCAGGCAAAAGTACTCTTATGAACCATTATCTGGGGCAGAAGGTGGCGATCGTCTCTCCAAAGCCTCAGACAACCCGTAACCGTATCAGCGGTATTTTAAGCGATGATGATTCGCAGGTTGTATTTTTGGATACCCCCGGTGTTCATAAATTGCGCGGCAAGATGAATCGCTTTCTGCTTGAGACCGCCTGGGATGCTCTTGCAAATTCAGATGTAATTGTCGTTTTGTTTGATGCAGCTTTTTTTGCATCGAAACCTCATCTCATGGAACAGGAGCTTTCTCCTCTGCTCAAACCTGTTAACGGCTCTGGTCGTCCTGTTTACGTTGCCGTAAATAAAATCGACAAAGTTAAAGATAAAGCTATGCTTTTGCCGGTCATGCAAAAGGCGCAGGAAATGTGGCCGGATGCTGAATTTTTCCCTATTTCCGCGCGCAAGGGTGACGGGGCGGATGTTCTGCTTGAAAAGATTAAAGCCGCACTTCCTGAAGGCGCACCCATGTTTCCTGAAGATCAGATCTCAACTGTTCCGATGCGCTTTATGGCTGCCGAAGTTATTCGTGAAAAGCTTTTCATGAGTCTTCAGCAGGAGCTGCCTTATTCTACTGCTGTTGAAATTGAGTTCTGGAATGAGGATCCTGAGAAGAATCTGGTTAATATCGGAGCCATTATCTACACGACCAAGAATAACCATAAGGGAATGATCATCGGTAAAGGCGGTCAAAACCTTAAGCAGATCGGCATCAAAGCCCGTACTGAAATAGAAGAAATGCTTGAACAGAAGGTTATGCTTGAACTTTGGGTAAAGGTCAGAGAAGGCTGGACCGAAGATGTCGGATTCCTCAGATCAATCGGTCTTGGAGAATAGCAAACAGCCTGTTTAGCTGGGTCGCAAGACGGGAAAGTTTTTTATTCGCCTAATGATTCTGTTTTCGATAGGTAAATTAAGAGCTTTCTTGTCCTTTTATTTTCTTTTTATTAAAGAAATATTTATTAACAACCGAAATCTAATATATACCGGTTCAATGCGGTTGGTAGTAAGCTAATGGAAAATAGGGAAAAAGAACTTTTAGAAAATATTGCTGCGGTCAACAAAGATATTGCTGACGCGGTTGAAAAGGCAGGAAGAAAGCCCGGATCTGTCACACTTATGGCCGTTTCCAAGCTCCATCCTGCTTCTGACATTGAAATCTTATTTCGGGCTGGTCAGAGATGTTTCGGCGAGTCTTACATGCAGGAATCTCTGGCAAAACAGGAAGAACTGGCTCATTTGGATATAGACTGGCATTACATAGGCGGTCTTCAATCCAAAAAAGCGAAGTATGTTTCTGGAAGGTTTTGCGCTATACATAGTGTTGATTCAATTAAGCTGGCAGAACTTTTGAACAAAAAAGCGTGTTCGCTTGGAGTTGTTCAAAATATTCTTATCCAGGTTAATACTGCCGGAGAAGAGCAGAAAAGCGGTGTTGCTGAAGAACAGGTCCCTGCCTTAATTGAACAGATTGCTTCGCTTGATAATTTGAAACTGACCGGACTCATGGCTCTTCCTCCGTTTTTTGGAGATCCTGAAGGTGCGCGTCCATATTTCGCAAGGTTACGCATGCTTTCCGAAGGCATGGAAAAGTTGTTCGGAATTAAGCTTCCTGAGTTATCAATGGGCATGACCGGGGATTTTAGAGTTGCAATTGAGGAAGGCTCTACAATGGTCAGAGTCGGGACAAGAATTTTTGGACAGAGATCGGGTTAAGCTCCCGGCTCACAACACACGGGTAGGCGGACTAAATGGATCTGGGTACCGTAATAGGAATAGTTCTTTCATTCGGGCTGGTACTTGCGGCTATTCTAGTCGGAAGTCCTTTGGCTATTTTTATTTCTGTTCCTTCTGTACTTATTGTTATCGGGGGGACAATCGGAGCTTCGCTTGTTAATTATCCGGCAGGGCACATTGTCGGTGTTATCGGAATTATTAAGAAAACATTTTTTTCAAGCCTCGAATCTCCTTCTGATATCATTGCTAAATTTATGGATTTTGCCAATCGCGCCCGTCGTGAAGGAATCCTTTCCCTCGAACCCGCACTTAAAAGTATTGAAGATGATTTTTTACGCAAAGGGCTGCAACTGACTGTTGACGGGCTTGAACCTCAGGTCATTCAGGATATTCTTGAAACTGAAATTCAGTATCTTGAAAACAGACACGAAACAGGGGCAGAAATCTTGAAGGTTTTTGCTGACTTTGCTCCGGCAATGGGAATGATCGGAACTGTTATCGGTCTGGTGCAGATGCTCCAAACTATGAGTGACCCCAGTTCCATCGGCCCTGCAATGGCCGTAGCTCTGCTCACCACGCTCTACGGAGCGATTCTGGCAAACCTTGTGTTTACTCCTATGTCCGGTAAGCTTAAAATCCGTAGTAAAGAGGAAGTTCTCTTGCGTGAAATGGTCATGGAAGGGATTATTTCAATTTCTAAAGGAGAAAATCCTAAAATAATTGAAGAAAAGCTCAACAGTTTTCTTCCTCCTAAAATTCGCAGAGTTGTAGATTAGTTTTTTTTCTGAACTTTGACCGGGGTCTCAATGGGTAGAGAGAAAAAACCTGTACCGCCTGATGGGCAGCCGCTCTGGCTTATAACATTCAGTGATCTTATGACGCTGATGCTTACTTTTTTTGTGCTTCTGGTAAGTATGTCTGTTGTTGATGAGCGGAGAAAGCTGGTAGTTCTCGGGTCGATTATCGGTACTTTCGGCTTCGGAACTCAGGGTTATGACGTTCTTTCCACAACTGATACACGCAGAACTGTTGAAGTGGGACCGCTTGAAGTAAAAAATGACCTTGAGCTGGTAAAGCCTCTGCTCTGGGAGTTTGCAGACGACGATTTGCGGTTTGAGTCTAACAGGTTTGTTCAGATTATTTCTATCGGCGGTGATGTTCTGTTCGCCCCGGACAGTTCCCAGCTTTCGGATAAAGGACTTAAGATTTTAGACACAATTATGCCGATTTTAAAGCGTGTGAAAAATCCTATTCTGCTTGCCGGGCATACTTCAATTTTGCGCGATGAGCTGGGCGAAGATTACAAAGTCGAGGATAAGGATCTTATTCCTGACATTTCTTGGAAAATTTCTTTGAACAGAGTGCTCGCTGTCTATACACATCTAGTTCAGAGCGGGATGAATCCGGATATGCTTAAGATGGAAGCTTTCGGGAAATTTAATCCCCGTTATCCCAATGACACTCCTGATGGGCGACTTAAAAATCGCAGAGTTGATATAGTGCTTGATACAAGAAATCCTGCTATTGAGCGTGAGCTTAAAGAATATCAGCCTAAAAAAAGTGTTAAGCGCGACGGCAATTTTGATTATGACGGGTTTGTTTTTCCGATAAAGGATTCTGTGAATCCAAAACAGGGTAAGCAGTAACAATTATTTAAATTATGGGTAAAAAAAAGCAGAAAAAATTTCCTGATCCGGGTGGAGCCTGGCTGGTCACCTTTTCTGATCTTGTTACGCTTCTTTTGACTTTTTTTGTGCTCTTGCTCAGTATGGCTTCCATGGACCAGAGTTTTATTACGAGAGTTACGATTACTCCGGCGGAGCTTGGCTTTCTTTCCAAAAGAGGTTCGGGCAAGGTCACAGCCAAAGTCGCTTTGGTAAGTGAAATGATGGAACGCCCTTGGGAAGTGATTGAAAAGCAGAACAGGATTAAGGACTTATTATTCCCTGATGATATCCTTCCAGCGGATATGGATAAGTCCACACTTGAAGAGAATCTGAAAGTTCTTGCAAAACCAGAAGGGGTTGCTCTTGTGCTTACAGACAAGTTGCTCTTTCCTCTCGGCACGTATGAACTTGATGACAATGCGAAAGTTCTGCTTTATCAACTGGTTCCTGTGCTTGAATATCTTGCAACGGCTGATATTAATATTTCGGGATATACTGATGATGTGGGAGGGATGAATCCTTCCAATTTTGAACTTTCCGGGCGGCGCGCAATGTCTGTGCTTACTTATTTTGTTGAGCAGGGTATTACTAATCACAGACTTACAGTGTCGGCTTATGGTCCAACTTACCCGATGTTCAGTAATAAAACACCGGAAGGCAGGAGCCAGAACAGACGTGTTGAGATTTTGATTAAGACAACTCCCCATTTGGGCGGGTATTCGTAGTTTCGCATAGTTAACACATAAGAGGGCTGATTATTATGGCCGATGAAGTAGAACAAGAGTCGAAGAAAAAGGGCGGTTTGCTGAAGTGGATTATTCTTATTCTGCTCCTTGCTGTTCTTGGTGGCGGTGGTTTTTTTGCTTACAAAAAGTTTTTTGCAGCAGCTCCTAAAGATGCAGCTGAAACCACGCAGGCGGAAGAAAAGGCCGCTGATCCTAATGCGGCTCCTCTGCCAGGAAATGGATTCAGTGTTACCTTGCCGACCTTTGTAGTAAACCTTGCGGACCCTCTCGGGCGCAGATATTTGAAGCTGGGTATTGATGTTGAAGTCATAAGCGAAGAGGCCGTTGCTGAGCTTAATAAAAAAGAGCCTATGGTCAAAGACTCGCTCATTTTGCTGCTTTCCAGTAAGACTTTTCAAGATCTGTCCAGCATGGAGAATAAGATTCTCCTTAAAAAAGAAATTGTGGACCGACTCAACCAGATAATGGGCGGAGCTAAAGTTTTACAAGTATATTTTACAGATATGGTTATTCAGTAGCACGCTTTTTGCTAATGCTGTATTGTACTGTCGGATTAATGACGTTTTAACACGGATTGCTCGGCAGACAATAAATGATTAAGCCGGAGGTTTGAGGCAATTATGGCTGACGATCTTGAACAGGATAAGCTCGCTCAGGAGTGGGCTGACGCACTAAACGAAGATTCTAAAAGCGGTGATGCTTTAGGGTCAGACCCCGGCAACGGCAATGATGATGCTCTTGCTGACGAGTGGGCTTCAGCTCTTTCCGAACAAGGTGACGGAGACGGCGGTGAAGACGCGCTTGCCGATGAATGGGCGGCAGCTCTAGGTGAGCAGGGCGATGACGAAGGTGCTGCCGGCGGCGGTGGTGATGCCGCGCTCGCTGATGAATGGGCTTCTGCGCTTGCTGAAGATACCGGAGACGATATCCGTAAGGAGAAAGAGCAGGAATTTCTTCGTACTCAGACTCGGGATGCTGATTTTAAAGATTTTACAAGCGAAGCAAAAAATCCGCGCCATGACGGATCAAGAAGAGATTTAGATTTTATTTTAGATATTCCCCTTGATGTTTCCGCTGAACTGGGCCGCACCAAAATGCTTATTAATGAGCTGTTGCAGCTTGGGGCAGGTTCTGTTGTGGAACTTACCAAACTTGCAGGTGAGCCTCTTGAAATTTATGTGAACGGAAAGCTCGTTGCCAGAGGCGAAGCTGTTGTAATTAATGAAAAATTTGGTATCAGGCTGACTGATATTATTAGTCCTATTGAAAGGGTTAAACATCTTGCTTAACGCATCCATGCCGATTGCAATGGCTCCTCCGGAGGTTGGATTCAGTTCTGTGCTTAAAATGTCCGGAGCACTGTTTTTTATTCTGGCAATGCTGCTGCTGGCTTTTTATATTCTGCGGCGCCTTAATCTCGGTGGAACTTTCTCCCCGTTGCGTTCAAGAGATTTGCAGGTTGTAGAGCGGCTTCCGCTCGGACCGCGTCAAAATATTACGGTTGTTAAGTATCGTGGTCAGGATCTTGTACTCGGTGTTACTCAGGATAGAATTACTCTGCTTCAAACAAGGGACGAAGTTAATGGAAAGGATGACAAAAAATTTGCCGGGATTCTTAAAAAAGAAACTTCCGGCTCTGCTGACTCTTAGCGCAGTCTTGCTGCTGGTTTTGCCCGCGGTTGTTTTTGCGCAGGACCAGACCATTCCGACTTTGACTCTGAACCTTGCTGCCGGGCAGGAAGAGCCTGAGCAGGTTTCACGTCTGCTTGAAATCCTTTTTTTGCTGACAGTTTTGGGTATGGCTCCATCCATACTTCTGACCATGACTTCTTTTACAAGAATTATTATTGTCTTTCATTTTTTGAGGCAGGCAATGGGTACCCAGCAGATGCCGCCGAACCAGATTCTTGCAAGTCTTGCAATTTTTATGACTGTAGTAATAATGATGCCGACAGGGAAAGCTATTAACGACACAGCATTACAGCCATATCTGAACGAAGAAATCGGTTTTAAAGAGGCTCTGAACAAAGCGCAGATTCCAGCTAGAAAGTTTATGTTCAAGCATACCAGAGAGAAAGATCTTTCAATTTTCTATTCCATAACAGGTGAAGTAAGACCCAAAACTAAAGAAGACGTTAACACCATGCTTTTGGTTGCAGCTTATACAATCAGCGAACTTAAGACCGGGTTTACCATCGGATTTTTGATTTATGTACCGTTCTTGATTCTTGATATGGTTATTGCCAGTATTCTGCTGGCTATGGGTATGATGATGCTGCCGCCTGCAATGGTTTCGTTACCGTTTAAAATTCTTTTGTTTATTATGGTCGACGGCTGGTCCTTGCTGACCGGTTCGCTTGTTAATACTTTTCAGTGACGAAGCCGTAGATTTGTTCTGATGGAGTGGTGCGACCTTGAAGTGGTTTGTTAATATACGGAGATAGTTATGACCCCTGAATTCGTTATCGGATTCGCAAGACAGTCAATTGAATTGTCCCTTACGCTGGCGTTGCCGATGCTCGGGGTCGGTTTGGTCGTAGGTATTTTTGTAAGTGTTATTCAGGCCGCCACGCAGATTCAGGAAATGACACTTACTTTTGTTCCGAAAATCGTATCTATGTTTATTGCTCTGCTTATAGCCTTTCCGTGGATAATGGACAAAATGATTGATTTTACTCGCAATATTTTTATAAATCTTCCTAATTACATACGGTAATTTTTTGATTAATTTATCATAAAAAAGTCCTTGGAACTGCTAAGTTTCAAGGACTTTCTAATTTATAAAGCAGAGTTGATTAAACTAAATTTCTGGAAAATTCGCTGATAAGTATTGCACCGGCCTGTGCAACGTTAAGCGAGTCGAATTCTCGCCTGAAAGGGATGTGAATCAGCTCCTGACATCGTTTTTCAACACCGAGTCTGATTCCTTTTTCCTCGTTACCGAGAACTAATATTGCCGGCCCCGTAAGCTTTACATCATATACAGGATTTGAATCGTCTGCCAGCCCAGCTCCATAGGTGTTTATGCCCATATCAAGGGCTTTATCTAATGCCTGAGAAATATTTGAAACTCTGGCAATAGGCAGTTTTGTCAACGCTCCGGCACTTGCCTTAACAGCTCCTGGTCCGAGAAATGCCGCGCCGTGGCGAGCCACAACGAGTCCTGCTCCGCCTAAAGAATACAATGTTCTGGCGAGAGTGCCGACGTTGCCGGGGTCTTGAACCTGATCAAGTACCACGAGAAGAGGGAGTGGTGCCTCGGAAAGGCCTGCTAAAAGTTCATCGAAGTCTACAAATGACAGTGCTGCCACTTTCGCGATTAGACCTTGATGATTCCCAGAAAAAATACGGGCCAGTTCTTCTTTTTCTCCAATTTTATATTTGATGCCGAACTTTTTACATCTTTCAATCGTTCTTTCGAAATTTTTGTCCTGACGGCCTTTTTGAATATAAAGCATGTCAATGCTCTTGGGGTCGTTTAAAAGCAGTTCCTGGACAGGTTTCCGGCCTACAATGATGGAATTCTCATCTTCTTGTGAATTATTTTTCATTAAAATTACCTTGTATTGCGAAATTATTATTTTGCGGTAGTTATGGTTGAGAGCATTTACACTGATTTTTACCCGATTGAGCAAGGTAAATGAACAAAAAAATGGTATTTGTCTATTCAGCCGTATTAATTGTCAAAAAAATTCTAAATTAACATTTAGTGATAAATGAATGTCATTTTCGCTAAGTATATGTGAACCGGAAATCATAAAAAATAGCATAAACCCCCGCTGTTGAGCCGACTGTGGCTCTTTAATCCTTTTGTTTTGCTATTGCAAACCTTCAAACTTTAGTATAGCTCTACTAATGTTTAATATTGACCCTTGAAATGGATAAAAGAGCTTTATTCTTAAACGGTTAAATGCTTTTTAACTTAACTAACCAACTAAAACCTATAGTTTTTCTAGAAAATTTATGGATATAAATAGCATATATAACTCAAAGGTGGAGCAGACTATGAGTAGACCGAAATTATTCCGTTTGATTGCGCTGCTGGCCCTTTTCCTTATTTTTTCAGGGTGTGCGCATAAAACCGTAACTTCGGAGTCAGAACCTGAAGTTCTTTTTACAGATAATAGTACTGCCGAGGCTGATTATACTGATGCAGGAGTTGAAACTCTTGATCCTGAGCTTGAAGCAGTGCCTGCTGAACCTCAAGAATTGACACCGGAAGAACAGAAAGCGCTGCTTTCCAGTAGTTGCGGAATAAATTTTGACCTTGATGTTCATGATACTAAAGAAGTACAGCAGCATTTTGGTTACTTTACACATAAAGCTCGTAAAACTTTTACAAACTGGCTTAAACGGGCCGAACCGTTTTTGCCTTATGTCCGCGAAGTTCTCTCACAGAATGATATGCCACAGGATCTCGCGATGCTTCCTTTCGCTGAAAGCGGGTATAACTCCATGGCTTATTCAAGAGCCGGAGCTGCAGGGATGTGGCAGTTTATGCCTTATACAGGGCGTAAATACGGCCTTAGGGTAAACTGGTGGGTAGATGAACGTAGAGATCCACATAAAGCAACACTTGCTGCAGTTGAATATTTGAAAGTCCTTCATGAAATGTTCGGTGATTGGTATTTGGCACTTGCTGCATATAATGCCGGGGAAGGTAAAATCGGCAGAGCCCTGGAAAAAACAGGAGCAGAAGACTTTTTCGATCTTACACAAAAGAATCACCAACTTAGCAGAAAGTATAGACTGAGAGCTGAAACAAAAAATTACGTTCCTAAATTTATTGCTATTTCTAAGATTTTTAAAAATCTTGAACCACTTGGATTTGAAAAAATTAATTGGGAAAATGGTTTAGAAGTAGAGTCTATTAAAGTTCCTGGTGGAACAGATTTACTAGCTCTTGCAAAATCCTGTGATATGAAGTGGAGTGATTTTCATAAGTTGAATCCTCATTTCCGCAGACAAGTCAGCCCGCCTGATGTTGTTACAAATGCATATTTACCGCTTAGATTAATGGCGAAGGCTTCAAGCTATCTTGAAAGCCCTCGTTCAAGGCCTTTTGCCGGATATAAACGTTACAAAGTTCGTAGTGGTGATTCATGGAATCGTATCGCCCGTAACAACCGTGTTCCAGTTGATGTTCTTAAAAGTGTGAATAACGCTAGATCCAATTTGATTAGACCCGGCCAGTTTGTAATGATTCCTGGAAAAGGTGGGGCAGACTTTTTTGATACTCGTGAAGTCACAAAAACTCGCCGTACAGCGCAGAACAGGGCAAATTATAAAGTCCGAAACGGGGATACCCTATGGGATATAGCCAGCCGTTACAGTGTTAGTGTAAATACTCTTAAGCGCTCAAACGGGTTGCGTACTTCTAAGCTTAAAATCGGGCAAAAAATATTTATCCCTGACAATTCAGCTCAGAGTACAAAGATCTCCAATGCCAAGGCTGAAAATGTAAATAACCAGTTGGTTCAGTATAAAGTTAGGCGTGGTGATAATCTGTATGGGATAGCTCGCCGCTTTGGTGTTAAGGTGTCTTCACTAATGGAGTGGAACAGACTTAATTCCAAAAGCATTATTAGACCGGGTGACAGCATCAAGGTCTATGTCCAGTAAGTTTTAATAGTTGTTTATTAAAAAAAATGCCCGTTGCAGTCACTGCAACGGGCATTTTTTTTCCTGAATAAAATTTATAAATGCTCTAGTAAAAGTTCTCTGGCTCTTAACTCATCTAAATCGAGTCCTGTCCATATTTTAAACTGCGCTAACCCCTGATGTAAAAACATTTCAATTCCGCTGAGGGTTTTACAACCTTTTGCTTTCGCTTCTTTAAGAAAAATTGTTTCAAGAGGGTTGTAGATTAGATCGTAGGCTATTGTTTTCTTATCAACATTATCCATGATCATCGGGTTGAGTTCTTGCTTGTCACCAGACATTCCAAGTGAGGTTGAATTTATGATTAGATCATAATGTTCATCACCACGTTTCTTCCAATCAAGACTTGATATCCCGAATTCTTCAGCTAGATCGTCAGCTTTGGATTTTGTTCTGTTTGTAATTGAAATTTCTTTTATTTGCAGACTTTTAAGACCTACAATAGCCGCGCGGGAGGCCCCGCCTGCGCCGAGAAGTAATGCGTTTTTAACATGATCACAATGCGGCCTGAGCGGCTCTGAGCAACCTGCTGTATCGGTATTGTCACCGATCAGTTTATCTTGTTCCCAGTATAGAGTGTTAACAGCTCCCACTCCCTTTGCGCGTATGGTCAGTTCATCAATGTAGTCCATTACGGAAATCTTGTGCGGAATGGTAACGCTTGCTCCTGAAATTGGAAGAGTTTTGAACGCATTCATAAAGTCGGCTATCTTTTCAGGAGCTGTAGGCCATGCCATATATACAGCATTTATGTCTTTTTGTGCAAAACCCCAGTTATGTAGAAGAGGGCTCATTGAGTGGCCGAGAGGGTAGCCGATTATTCCGAAAAGTTTTTCAGGCTTGAAAACGTTCATTCTTGGCTCCTTGGATTAAAAGAAAGCCCGGATAGATATGCAAAAAAGCTTTTCTATCCGGGACTTGATAGCCGTTATGATTACTGTGAATCTGTTAATTACGCAACCGCGTCCGCTCCGGCTTGCAGGGCTTCGGCGTTTTTTGGAATAAGGTGGCTGTAATGAGCTGAGATTACATTAGGAAGGCTGTCAATAACGGACTTAAGGTCCATAATACCGCTTGCTTTAATGAATGCCCCAAGGGCTACCATGTTCGCCATGCGTGTATTGCCCAGTTTGTCTGCAATATCGTTGGCAGGAACGAGGTATGACCTGATGCGTCCTGTCTCAACCAGTTCTTTATCAATCAGAGATGAGTTTACGATCTGGATTCCACCGTCCATAAGCCTCGACTGGAATTTATCGAGCGAAGGGCGGTTCATCGTAATCAGACTGTGCGGGTTGCGGATGATTGGAGATCCGATTTCTTCTTCCGAAAGAACAACGGTGCAGTTGGCTGTTCCACCACGCATTTCAGGTCCGTATACAGGGATATAAGTGACATTAAGTCCGGCGTTCATACCCGCATACGCCAACAGATTGCCGATAAGCATGACACCCTGTCCGCCGAATCCGGCAATAATGCTGTCAATATACTTGCTCATCTGGTTAATCCTCCGTTTCCACTGTTAAATCTTTAAAAACTCCCAGCGGAAAGTAAGGAATCAGTTCTTCTTCGATTCTTTCGTTCGCTTTGATAGGGGTCATTCTCCAGTTTGTCGGGCAGGTTGCCAGAAGCTCTATAAATCCGAACCCAAGTTCTTTCTGCTGAACTTCAAAAGCTTTTTTCATAGCTTTTTTGGCTTTACGGATATTTTTAACATTGTTCAAAGCGACGCGGGCAGAAAAAGCTGTTCCACCAAGCTGACTGATTATTTCAGCCATGCGGATAGGCATACCTTCTTTACTGGCATTACGTCCGGCAGGGGATGTTGTGGTCTTTTGACCCACCATTGTAGTAGGTGCCATCTGTCCACCTGTCATTCCGTAAACGGTGTTATTTACAAAGATGATTGAAACGTTCTCACCACGGTTTGCGCAGTGCATAATTTCAGCCATACCGATTGATGCAAGGTCCCCGTCTCCTTGATAGGAAAGGACAAACTTGTCTGGACGTGCCCTTTTAACACCTGTTGCGACAGCCGGAGCGCGTCCGTGAGGAGCTTCAACGCTATCAACATTAAGGTAGTTGTAAAGGAATACAGAACAGCCGATGGCGGTAATGAGAAGAGTGTTCTCGGTCAGTCCCATTTCGCTGAGCAGTTCTCCTGCCAGTCTTTGCGCTACGCCGTGCTGACAGCCGGGGCAGTAGTGGGTAGGGATATCTACAAGTGCATCGGCTTTGTCGAATGCTAGAATTTCTTGTTCACTCATATCTATTTGCCTCCAAGACTTTTGAGGATTGGCTCCTCGAAGTCATCGGGAGTGGGGAGGTTGCCAGGCAGAAATCCGAAGAAGTCTGAATCCGTAATGGTGCGGATTGATAGGCGGACGTCTTCAACCATCTGCCCAAGGTTGTGTTCAATTGTCAGGAATTTTTTACCTTGTTCAGCAAGTTTCTTAAGGTCATTTGAAGGGAACGGGTAAAGTGTAATAGGTCTGAACAAACCTACTTTATGGCCGCTGCTTCTGAGTTTTTTGACGGTGCTTTTCACTATTCTGCCGATTGAACCATAGGCCACCACAACAAGCTCGGCATCATCAATTTGGTATTCTTCCTGTTGAGTGAATTCTCCCATGTCTTCGTACTTTTTCTGCAGGTGTTCATGGTGAGCGGCTAAAGAGCCTTCACTGAGGAATAAAGATTTGAGAATGCGTCCTTCGCGTCCTTTGGCTCCGCAGATACGCCAGTCATGACCTTCATTTTTATCAACTTCTTCAGGAGTCCATGTAATGACAGGTTCTTTCATCTGTCCAAGAATGGCATCACCTAAAATCATGACAGGGTTGCGATATTTAAAAGCAAGATCAAAGGCTTTAATTACCAGATCGTATGCTTCCTGACATGTCCCGGGAGCGAGTACTAAGACTCTGTAGTCACCGTGCCCGCCGCCTTTTACTGATTGAAAATAGTCTCCCTGACTCGGGCCGATATCGCCAAGTCCCGGTCCACCGCGGTTCATATTGACTATCACGGTAGGCAACTGACTTCCGGCAAGATAGGAAATGGCTTCCTGCTTCAGTGATATGCCCGGGCTTGATGATGACGTCATGCTTCTGACGCCGCATGCAGCAGCTCCGATGAGCATGTTTGCAGCCGCAACTTCACTTTCAGCCTGAACAAATTCTCCGCCCACAGCCGGTAATGCTGCCGACATATATTCAGGGATGTCGTTTTGCGGGGTAATGGGGTAGCCAAAGTAACATTTGAGGCCTGCGGCTATAGCTCCGCGGGCAATGGCCTCATTACCTTTGATAAAAAGTTTTTCACCGTTTTTCGACATTTTATTCTGCTCCTTTGGCTTTCGGGGTCCTGTAGACGCGAATGGCCACGTCCGGACACATAAGTGCGCAGGAGGTACATCCTGTACATTTATCCATGTCTTCAGCCGGAACTTCTGCTACTTTGTAGCCGTGCTGATTGAAACGGTCGGATTGCCTTATAATTTGCTTTGGACAGGCAACAGTGCAAAGAAGGCACCCCTTACACCGTTCTTCCAAAAATTCAACTCGGGACATCCTGAACTCCTGTTACCGTGATAGAAAAACCCGCAATTATACGGGCTGGAGACCACTACGGACTTTAATAATTTTTGAAAGGCCTACAGTATAGGCCGACTATTAATTAGCAGCGTATAATGAAATCAAATTGGGTGCAAACTTTTGGAGTGTTCTGACCTCATATTACTTGATGTACATCGAATCACCATACGAAAAAAATCTGAATTTGTTTTCAATAGCTTTCTGGTATGCATTCAAGACATTATCCCTGCCGGCAAGGGCCGAAATCATAATGACGAGTGAAGATTCCGGTAAGTGAAAATTAGTTATCATACGGTCTACAACTTTAAATTCATAACCTGGGTAGATAAAAATATTTGTTTCTCCCTTAAATTCACAGATTTTGCCTGTTTGCTGAAAAGCTCCTTCAAGAGTTCTGGCAGAAGTTGTGCCGACTGCAATTACAGGGCGTCCTTCATCTTTAGCTTTTTGGATTGCGCGGGCTGTTGTTTCCGGAATTTCAATGTACTCGTTGTGCATTTCATGTTCGCGGATGTCTGTGGTCCTCACGGGACTGAAGGTTCCGTACCCGACATATAAAGTTACTTCGGCTTTTTCTATATTTTTTTCACGAAGTCTGTCTTCAATTTCCTTTGAAAAATGGAGACCTGCTGTCGGAGCTGCTACCGATCCGGCTTTATCGTCACAGGCGTATAGTGTTTGATATCTGGTCGTATCATTTTCATCGGCTGCGCGTCTGATGTATGGGGGGAGTGGGATTTTCCCATAAGTTTCAAAAATTTCTTTTAAATTACCTTTCCATTTAAGCTCTACTTCTGAAAGCCCGAATTGTCCTTTACCTAAAACAGTAAGGTTCATTTCGCAGTCGAATATTACTTCGCTACCTGTTTTTGTCGGCTTGGATGATCGCAGTAACCCTTTAACTATAGCTTTATTGCCTTCAGGCGTAACTGTAGGTTCAATTAAAGGAACGGGGGTTAGAAGTAAAAACTCAACTCTGCCGCCGGAAGGCTTTTTTCCGAAAATTCTGGCAGGGATAACTTTTGAATTATTTGCAACCAGCAAAGCTCCTTCAGGTAAAATATCAGGAACGTCAGTGAACGATTTTAGCTCAGTCCCACCTGTAACCTTATCTAAAACCATCAGTTTGGAACCGTGTCTTTTTTCGGTAGGGCACTGCGCAATGCGATCTTCCGGTAATTCAAAATCGTAACTTTTTAAATTTAAATCTTTTGGGATTGTCTTCATTTTTTCAGTTTTCATTATTGGTGATAATCTGGTAAGAATCTTTTGAACAAGCAGGATGGTCCTTTTTAGAACATCGCCTTATGCTTGATTGTACGTTTAAATATGTTGTTTTATTCTCACGTTGATCACGAACTTACGGATTATACTATGAAATGGTTATCAGTTGCGGAAATATCCAAGATTACTATGATTCCTGCTCCTACGGCAAGGCGTTATGCTTCGCTGTTTAAGGAGTACCTTTCCTGTAGAAAAATGGGCAGAGTAACAAAATACCCAGAATCTGCAGTTGAAATTTTTAACCGTATAGTTTCCCTCTATAATGAAGGTCTGGTGACCACCGAGATAGAGGAAAGGCTTCGCTCAGAATTTCCTCGTACTATCGAGGTCAGTTCAACTGAAAGGTCAGTCGCTGCCCAGCCTTTAATGAATGTGCAGGCGGAGCTTAGCGGTGTTTTTTCAGAAATGATGGCGAATATGGCAAAGTCGCTTGAAGTTGTTGCCAATCAAAAGTCCATCATTGATGAACAGCGCGAAGATATATACAAACTCAAAAAAGCATTTGTTCTTCTTGCTCGCAGTCAAAAAAAAATCAAGGCTCTTCCTCAGCTTGACATCAGTTCGATTACCGAGGGATACGACGAAAGAGCTACCGCTCTTGAGCAGAAGGATATCGAACTTGAAGAAGTTACTTCTGAGTTAGCTCAAGAAAACAGTAGCTTGCGAACTAAAGTTGAAGTTATGGAGGCTGAGCTTGTCAGACTTCGCCGCGATCGTAGAGAGATGGAGAATTATTTCCTTGATAAAATAAAACGTCTTAACGGTTAGGCTTGTTTAAGACAATTGATTTATGATTCTATTGTATGTAGAAAAAGTCTAGAAGATATTTTGATTATGCTTTATCTAAAGCGTAAGTTGTTTGATGCTTATCTTTTAAGATATTAATTTAAATTTAATTATTGCAACATGACTTTGTTTTAAATACCGGAGGAATAGATATGCGCAATGTACTAAGATTATTAATTATTTCAATATTTGTTATGCAACTTTTTGCTTGTGTAGGTGCTAAAACAACAAGCTCAGAAGAACCGGCTGTTGCTGCTGTCGGAGCAAGTGAGAGTTATGAAGAATTTGTACCTTATACCGAATTTGACGATATAGCCGTTCCTAACGAGTTAAGCCGTGTACCAGAAAGGACCTTTATTTTTGAAAATAAAGAATTCAAGACAGGTATGATTGTAATGAAAGGCCGCGTTGAAAATCAGTCCCTGATTGATTTTTTCGTTAATCAGATGGGAAAAGATAATTGGACAAAAGAAAGTTCTATAATTTCACGTATGTCTACTCTAGTTTTTCATAAACCTTACAAAAGCTGTATGATCCGTATTACCGATGGCACATATAATACTGAAGTTGAAATTTATGCGGTAGAACTTAAAGCTGAATCTATGCGCGAAAGTGGCGGGGTTCAAGAGCAGAATATAAAATAATGAATGAACATCTAAGTTTTGACTGTTTTCTAGGAAAACGGATTCACCTCGGAGTTTGCGGAAGCGTTGCAGCTTATAAGTCTTTGGATCTTTTGCGAATGTATCGCAAGGCCGGGATAGAAGTCAGCGCAACTTTAACTTCAGGTGCACAGGAATTTATAAGGGGCCTCAGTTTTGAGGCCCTTGGTGCTTTTAAAGTATGGGATTCCATGTTTCCGGCCGGAGATGATATTTTCGGTCATCTTGAGCCAGGGCAGGCTGCAGACGCTATGGTTATAGCTCCGGCTACGGCTTCAACCCTTGCGCGCATGGCTAACGGCTTAGCTGATGATATGCTTTCCTGTCAGGCTCTTGCTTTTTCAGGTCCTAAGCTTGTCGCTCCTGCTATGAACCCGGCTATGTGGAACGCTCCTGCTACTCGTGATAATTGTGCTTTGCTTGCAAAGCGCGGAGTAGAATTTATCGGTCCTGATTGCGGGGATGTTGCTTGCGGTGATCACGGTAGCGGTCGCTTGGCAACGATGGAATCAATTTTTACTCATTCACTCAGAGCTGTTTCACCTGATGACATGAGCGGAAAGCATGTGCTGATCACACTAGGCCCTACTCGTGAAAAGTGGGATGCTGTCAGATTCTGGTCTAACCCTTCATCGGGACTTATGGGAGCCTGCATTGCAATGGCTGCTTGGCTCAGAGGAGCAAAAGTCACTGTTGTTTCCGGTCCTGTTAAGTGGTGGTTCCCTGAAGATATAAATGTGATCAAGGTAGACAGTGCTCAGCAGATGTTTGAGGCTGCAACCGATGTTTGGCCGGATTGTACAACCGGATGTCTTACTGCCGCTGTTGCTGATTTCCGCCCTGTTCCCCATGGTGACAGCAAGTTTAAAAAAGCCGGACAGGAATCTCTTTCTGTCAGTTTTGAGTCTAATCCTGATATTTTAAAAACTATCGGTTCTATGAAACGGAGTGATCAGGAGTTGATCGGTTTTGCGGCTGAAACTTCTGATATAGAAAAAGCTGCTGCTGGAAAACTTAAGGCCAAAAATTTAGATCTGATAATTGCCAACCCTATAAATAAGCCGGGAGCAGGGTTTGAGTCTTCCACAAATTCTGTTTATGTTTTAGATAAATCCGGCCGGGCCGAAGAATGGCCTAATCTTCCAAAAACAGAAATAGCGTGGCGAATATGGGATCTCCTTCTGCAGAATTAAATGTTCTTGAAAGCCTCAGGCCGTGGTATCAAAACGGCCTGAGTTTTATATTTAAAGATGCCTTGCCAGGTCTTGCTCAGATTGAGCAGGCTGTTAAGCAGAAGAGTCTAAATACTGGTAGTGGGCCGCAGTCCTCTTCTTTACATGCTCATGTTCCCGTCCAGGGAGCCGCTCAGACGCAAACTCAGGTGCAACCGCGTCAGAGTTCACCTCAGGCAAACAGTAATAATGGTCAGCAGTCTTCGCCTGTCAGCAGAGCTGCTGCTACGCCTATGCCTAGCCATTTAAAGCAGTCAACTCCACCTCTAAAGCCTTCACGAATTCCTCCTAGACCTGTTAAGGAACCGACACCACCTATGTGTCATCCTGATGCGGGTTCATGGCCTGATCCATGGTGTCAGCTTGCCTCGCGTATAACCAATCGTTTGCAAATTTTTTGGACCTACCCACAGCTGGGGCAGGACCTTTCCGGTGACGCCGACCCCGCAAGGCGTAAACTTTTTCAATCCTTGATCGGGTACATGGGGCTTCCTAAGGGGGCTATTTCTTTCTGGCCTTGCACAGCTTGGAATGGAAATGTTCTTGAAAATAGGCCTGATATTTTCTGGAAAGGAGTTGAAGCTTATGGTGTTAAATTTGTCGCTTGTTTTGGGTCACAGGGTCTTTCAATAATTGCACCTGAGGCTCCGTCCGGTGCATCCTCTGCTCATGTTAACGGGATACAGGTTATAGTTTTGCAAGATCCTGATCTGCTGAAGGTTCTCCCTGCTGATGAGCAGCAGCTGCTTTCTATTGCTCTTTTGCGGCTTCCTCTTTTTTAACTGTAAATGATCGCATTGATTTTATATTGATATCTTACTTAGGTTAAATCTTTTTCAAATTCATTTGTCACATCTTTTGATTTTTTAATTATCCACTCTTGTCTATTTCTTCCATTTTAAATTTGTTTTGTTTATTTATCGCCATTTGTTTGGCATGATGGATTACAAAAGCAATAAGCAGGGAGAGCTCACATGTTACTTTTAAAATATTTCAAATCATTGTCTTCATCCATGATCATCGCATTTGTGATTATCATATTAATGTCAGGCTCAGTCTGTGCCGGGAAAAATGTAAAAGTTCTGTATGGTCAGATAGAAGGGACTATCAGCTTGGCGCAGGTTAATCTGATTGAGGGTATTATTAAACAGGCTGTTGATGATGAAGATGATCTGATTTTATTGCGTCTTGAAACCCCAGGCGGGTTGACAACTTCTATGCGTGAAATTGTTAAAATGATGATGAATCCGCCCGTGCCGATTTGCATATGGGTCGGTCCTGAAGGTACGCACGCCGCCTCTGCAGGAACATTTCTAGTTGCTGCTGCCAATGTTTCAGCTATGGCTCCCAGCACCACCGTAGGGGCCGCTTCTCCAGTGTCATCATCCGGTGATGATCTGCCGGAGACCATGAACAAGAAAGTGACAAATGACTTAATCAGCCTGATCAAAGGAATTGCACTTAAAAGAGGCAGGAATATCAATTGGTACGCTGACTCAGTAGGTAAAGGTGTCAGTATTAATGCTCAAGAGGCAGTCACACTGAATGTTATCAATTATATAGCGGTTTCGCCTGAGGACTTTCTTGAGCAGCTTGGCGCAAAGGGGCTTTTAATTAATGGTCAGGAATTAAAATTTTCTAAGGACGGATACACACTTGTTAATTACGAAGCCGGCCTCAGTTATTCTGTGCTTTCGTGGCTGCTTGATCCGCAGGTTGCTTACTATTTGCTGATAGCAGGAATTCTGGGAATCTTTTTCGAGCTGGTTACACCCGGAGTCATTCTTCCCGGTGTTATCGGTGGTTTTTGCCTTGTTACTGCCTTTTATGCCATGTCTATTCTTCCTACCAATGCAGCAGGGCTGCTTTTAATGCTCTTTGGCGGGATTCTGTTTATTCTTGAATTATTTGTAACAAGTTACGGTTTGCTCAGCGTTGCCGCTGCAATAAGCCTTTTTGTCGGCTCGCTGGTGTTATTTAAAGGAGGAGAAGTGCAGCAAATACCGCTAGGATCAATTATCGGTACAGTTTTATCTTTTTCTGTTTTCGCCGCAATTGTTGTGTTTCTTGTAGCAAAGGCTCATTCTCGTAAGCCTGCGGTAGGTATGCAGGGTATGGTTGGTTTAGAAGGTGAAGTTTTCCGTACTTTCAGTGGAAAATTTAAAGTCAGAGTTCGCGGCGAAATTTGGAACGCAGTTAATGTTGACGGGTCCGGTTTAGCACTCGGATCAAAAGTAAAAGTAGTTAGTGCAGAAGGATTAACTTTGACAGTGACGCGTATATCTTGATTTTAACTTTATTTAACGGAGGTCTGTTATGACTTATATGATTCCTGCAATTCTTTTTTTGATTTTCTTTCTTATAACCTCTCTTAAAGTTTTAAATGAATATGAGCGCGGGGTCATTTTCAGACTCGGCCGAGTTATCGATTCTAAAGGGCCCGGGCTTATAATTCTGATCCCTATCGTTGATAAAATGGTGCGTGTATCGCTTAGAATAATGACACTTGATGTGCCGAGTCAGGACGTAATCACTAAAGATAATGTCAGTATCAAGGTTAATGCGGTAATTTATTTTAGAGTAACTGACCCGACTAAAGCTATTTTGGAAATTGAGGATTTTATGTTTGCCACTTCTCAGCTTGCCCAAACCACCTTGCGTAGCGTATGTGGAGGCGTCGAGCTTGACGATATCCTTTCTCAAAGGGAAAAAATTAATGGTGAAATTCAGGAAATTCTGGATATTCATACTGACCCTTGGGGAATAAAAGTAAGTACGGTTGAACTTAAATATGTAGACCTTCCGCAGGAAATGCAGAGGGCTATGGCCAAGCAGGCTGAGGCAGAACGTGAACGTAGAGCCAAGGTCATTAATGCATTGGGTGAATTTCAGGCTGCGGAAAAACTTACGCAGGCCGCTAAAATTATTTCAGCTCACCCTGAAGCTTTGCAACTCAGGTACTTACAGACACTCCGTGAGATGTCTGCTGAGGGTAAATCTTCTACCATAATCCCGCTTCCCCTTGATTTGATGAGGATGTTGGCGCCGGGTGCCAGCAGTGGGGAGTTAATCAAAAAAAACATCCAAGAGAGTAGCGAAGAATGAAAGTTCTTGTAACCGGAGCAGCCGGATTTATCGGCTTCCACCTTTCTAAACGCCTTCTATCGGAAGGACATGAAGTAGTCGGTCTTGATATTTTAAATGATTACTATGACGTTCAGGTCAAAAAGAATCGCCTTAAACAAATAGAAGATCACGAAAAATTCACATTTGCGTATTTGGACATGGCTGATAGAGACGCTATGGCTAAATTGTTTGCTGATCATCAGTTCACACATGTTGTTAACCTTGCCGCTCAGGCTGGTGTTCGCTATTCGCTTGAAAATCCTCAGGCATACATTGATTCCAATGTTGTCGGTTTTATGAATATTCTTGAAGGATGCAGGCATAACGGCGTTAAACATCTTGCTTACGCTTCTTCCAGTTCTGTCTACGGGCTCAACACCAACATGCCTTTCAGCACTCATGATAATGTTGATCACCCGATCTCCATGTACGCCGCAACTAAAAAATCTAATGAATTGATGGCTCATTCATACAGCCATCTTTTCAATATTCCTACTACAGGGCTTAGGTTCTTCACTGTTTACGGACCTTGGGGAAGACCTGATATGGCGTTGTTCTTGTTTACTAAAGCCATTGTGAATAATGAACCTATCAATGTCTTCAACCACGGGAAAATGCTCCGTGACTTTACTTTCATTGATGACATTGTTGAGGGTGTTGTAAGAGTTCTTAAGAACACCGCTCAGCCAAACCCAGACTGGTCCGGTGATGCTCCTGACCCTTGTACAAGTCCTGCTCCGTTTAGAATTTATAATATCGGCAACAACCAGCCGACAGAACTTATGCGTTATATTGAAGTGCTTGAAGAATGCCTCGGCAAGAAAGCAATTAAAAATATGATGCCTTTGCAGGCAGGGGACGTCCCTTGCACATATGCAAATGTTGACGACCTTGTTAAGGATGTAGGGTTTAAACCTTGCACCACAATTGAAGAAGGAATTGCTAAGTTTGTTGCATGGTATAAAGAGTACTACAACGTTTAGTTACATTTCTTTTTAATTTGATTTTTAAGGCCGCTGATATCAGCGGCCTTTTTTTGTTCATGATGATCAGTTAATTTTGTGGGGAAATAATTTTTTTTAACTCCTTTTTACAGCTAGTTGTGTATGATTATGTCGTGATTGTTCTGGAAATAAGGTACTTTTTTATTTTTGATTTCTTGATTTAAATAAAATTTCAGTCTAATTTTCTGTACATGTTTTCATATCAGTTTTTGGCGTGATGTTTCACGTGAAACATGAAAATTGGAATCTCATGAACAAGGCGGTTTCCGTGTCAAAAAGAATTGTTGTAGCAAATCAGAAGGGTGGGGTTGGTAAAACAACTACCGCTATCAATTTGGCAGCTTCGCTTGCGGTAATGGAAAAAAAGGTATTACTTGTGGATTGTGATCCGCAGGGAAACTGTTCAAGCGGTCTCGGGTTTTATCCAGGAGACTCAAGGGAAAATGTATACTCTGTATTATTTACTCCGGAAAGAGCCAGAGATGCAATCTTTGCAACTGATATACCCTTCCTATTTTTAATGCCAGCCAGCCAGGATTTGGCCGGAGCAGAAATTGAGTTGATCGACAAAATGGGACGTGAATATTATATACGTGAGCTGATTGATAAAGTTGAAGATGACTATGAATACATAGTATTCGACTGTCCTCCTTCGCTTGGGCTGCTTACAGTAAATGCGCTTTGCGCTGCAAGAGAACTTTTAGTTCCACTGCAAACAGAATATTACGCTCTTGAAGGTGTCGCTCAGCTTTTAATGACTTTCGAATTGGTCAAGAAAAGACTGAATCCAGATATGACAATCCTAGGTGTTGTTTTAACTATGTACGACCGCCGTAACAGGCTTGCCCGTCAAGTTAAGTACGAAGTCAGAAAAGCTTTCCCTGATAGCTTGTTTGAAACAATTGTTCCACGAAATGTCCGGCTGTCTGAAGCTCCAAGTTTCGGTAAGCCTGCAATTTCATATGATGCCAAATCAAATGGAGCTCAGGCTTATATAAGTCTTGCGCAGGAAGTTGTTAAAAGACACGCGGAAATTGATGCAGAATAAATAAAAAAGGCCGACATTTGTCGGCCTGATTCATGCAAAATGAGAGTGAGTAGATAGACTCTACAGCTTATTAGTGAACTTGTATTTTGCTTCGTAATTATTGTCTTTTTCATCGACAAAAGCAGTACATTGAGTGGTTATTTCGTCCTTGAAATGTCTTTTTGTAATGCGGGCCTGACATTTTGAACACTTAAAGGAAACCAGTCCCCCAAGGTTAGCGGAGACAAGTCTGAACTTGCGAGGTTCATCAGTTTCCCAGTTTTCTGTTGTGTTCTCGCAAAGGTCACAGGTCACGTCTCGATCAATAGGATAGGGGAAATCCCAATATTCTTTAAGTTGTCTCCACGCGCTTATGGGTTCAGGACGTTCATCTGGTTCAGCTTTTGGAAGGAATTGGGTGACATGGGGTTTAACTTTTGTCCACAGCTCTGCTGTGATCAGGGCCCCGATGAGGTTGCCTTTTTTGTCAAAAAGTTCTGTAAGATCATTATCGTGATTAGACATGTCGCCTCCGACGTTTATTTAGATGTAACATTGTTAAACGCTACTTTAATCACGCTTTCGATCAAGTCAAAGGAAATAATAGATAGCTGTTTTTCTTTGCCGGTCGCAATTTCATAAAAAGAAGGAGAAGTCCATGGCAGGCGTAACAGGAGGGCTCGGAAGAGGGCTTGACGCACTACTTGGCGGCACAAAAATTAATGCTCAGGAGTCTTCCTCATCGGTAGATGTCCGGCAGATAGATATAGATAAAATAGTTGCAAATCCCAACCAGCCTCGCAAAGAATTTGCTCCTGAGGCATTAAATGATCTTGCAGAATCCATAAAAGCTAAAGGGGTATTGCAACCAATACTTGTCAGGCCGATTGCAGGACGGAAAGATTCTTTTGAATTGGTAGCCGGAGAACGTAGGTTAAGAGCTTCCAAACTGGCAGGGCTGAAAGAAATGCCTGTGCTTGTAAAAGAAATGACTGACCTTGAGAGCATGGCTATTGCACTGATTGAGAATTTACAGCGTGAAGATTTGAACCCGATTGAAGAAGCGAAAGGGTTTCAAGAGTTGATCACAAAATTCGGGCTCAGTCAGGAACAGCTTTCAGGGCAGGTCGGTAAAAGTCGCTCTGCTCTATCGAATTCTATGAGGCTTTTATCACTTGCGGAGCCGATTCAAGGTGCTATTGGAAAAGGCGAAATTTCAGCAGGTCATGGACGGGCTTTAATGTCTATTACCGATGAAGGTGTCCGCTTAGAATTGTTTGCAAAGGTTCTTTCAGATGGTTTATCTGTAAGGCAGACTGAAAGTTCTGCTTTGTATTTTAAAGAACACGGTTCGCTGCCGTCAGGGGAGACTGAGCCCGTTAAACCTGCTGAGCGTAAAAAGAAAGCACCGAAGCAGATTGATGAAGAACTTCAAAATGTGAAAGTTCGTTTGGAAGATTCTTTAGGAGTAAAAGTGTCATTTAGCGGATCTAATAATAAGGGAAATCTTACGATAAAATACTCTTCAGAACAAGAGCTTGCCCGTATAATTTCTCTACTTGAAATGTAATTTTAAGCTACAGTCAGATCAATATAGAAGGATGTTTTTTAGATATGGTTAAATCAATTTTGAGCGCATTGCCTCAGCTTAAGGGGCAGAAAGTACTGATCATCGGTGATGTTATGCTTGATCATTATGTAATCGGATCAGTTGAGCGCATTTCGCCTGAAGCTCCTGTCCCTGTTGTTCAGGTCACAGAGGAAAAATACCTTCTCGGCGGAGCAGGTAACGTTGCCAGAAATATTGTCGCGCTTGGCGGAACTCCTCATTTGACAGGATTTATCGGAGCTGACGTAGAAGGGCAGGTCTTCAACACACTTTGCACAGATTCAGAAATTCCATGCAGCCTGTTTGAATCGACAGATCGTCCTACCACAAAAAAGACGCGCGTAATGGCGCAGAATCAGCAAATGGTCAGAGTTGATAGAGAGAAAACTGATGAATATTCAGTCTATCATATGGATAAACTTTTTGCCTTTTTGAATAGTGAAATTTGCGATTACCGCGTAGTTATTTTGTCTGACTACGGAAAAGGTACTTTATCTCAGACCTTTTTTGACAGGTTCTGGGCGTTGCTTAAAAAGAAGAATCATAGCCCGCATGTTCTGGTTGATCCTAAAACAGTTAACTATGATCACTACAAAGGCGTTAACCTGCTTACCCCGAACGCTAAAGAAGCCGGAGAAGGGGCAGGAATGGTGGTTAAGTGCAAGGAAGATGTGCTTGAGGCCGGTAGAAGGTTATTTGATCGTCTTGATCCGACTCATCTGCTCATCACTCTTGGCGGCGACGGTATGGCGCTTTTCGAATCGCGTAATGTTGTAAAACATGTGCCGACTTTTGCGCAGAAAGTTTTTGACGTAACCGGAGCAGGTGACACTGTTATCGCCACTTTGGGACTTGGACTTGCTTCAGGGCTTGATTCGCTTACTTCCGCGCTGCTTGCAAATTATGCGGCAGGAATTGTTGTCGGACAGGTCGGGGCAGCAACTGCGACAGTTGATGAACTTGCGGAAGCCGTTCGCAACTGGCCGGAACCGGAAGTAAATAGTTGGAGTGAGTAGTTCATTAGTAATTTAAAATTAGTTTGAAATAGTATAGAGTATAAACTTGCATGATCGGGCCGTCTTCTGCACATATCTATTCGAGTGCTGTTTAAGGTGGAAATAAGCGGGGAAAGTGTTTTGACTAACCAAGCCGGTAGATTGAAAAAGCTCATTCAGGCAAATGAAGTTCTGGCGAGCATAGAGTCGCTGGTAGATTTACTGCCTCAGCTGTTAAGGTTGGCGCAGGATGTTACCGGCGCTGAAGCGTCTTCTATCATGCTCTATAATAAAGATAAAAATATCCTTGAATTTGCTTTGGCCATGAATGATGTGCTGAGTGAAACGAGGATGGACATTTTGAAAGAGCGCATTGAGTTACCGCTTGGTAAAGGCATTGCCGGATGGGTGGCTTTACGTAAAGAGTCTTTAAATGTTGTAGACGCTCAAAATGACATTCGTTTTTCTCGTGAAGCGGATAAAAAAACAGGCTTTGAAACACGGTGTATACTATGTGTGCCTATAATTCATAAGAACGAACTGCTGGGTGTTGTACAGGTTTTAAATTCAAGTGCTAAAGATTGTTTTGATGATGAAGATCAAGAACTACTTGAGAGTTTCGGGCATCTGGCCGGAGTTGCGCTTGTTCGTTCTGAACTGATGATTCAAAGACTTCATCAGCAGAGATTTGAAACACAGCTTGAGGCTGCATCAAGAATTCAAAAACAGTTTAACCCCAAAAATCCTAAACTTTCCGGCGGAAATCATATATGGGGGAATTCTGTCCCTGCTCATTTTGTGGGTGGTGATTTATATGATTTTATACCCAATTCAGACGGAAGCTGGTATGTTTATGTTGCTGATGTTTCAGGGAAAGGGTTGCCTGCCGCGCTGATTATGTCTGCTTTATGGACTAGAATCAGAGCCGCTGCGGCAAAAGAGCTGCTGCCTGATGACATGATGGCTGAAGTTAATAAGGCCGCTTTTGAATTCATGAGCGGTGAAATGTTTGCGACGATGGTGCTAGTCCGTTTTTATCCTGAGAGCGGGAAATGCAGCTACTGTGTTGCAGGTCATCCTGCTCCGCTGCTTGTAACTGATGGAGAAGTTCAGGAACTTGAAAGGCCGTTAGGACTTCCAGTTGGTATTGTAGGTAAAGAGAAATACGGCATAGCTGATATATATCTTAAAGAAGGGCAGTCCTTTGTTGTTGTCACGGATGGTGTTGATGAAGCCCGTAACAATGATAAAGAGTTTTTCGGAACAGATCGGCTTGCAGAAAATTTGAAAAATGCAGAAGTACTTCCACGCGGTAAGGCTCTGATTAAGGGTGTTTCTAAGTGGAGAGGAAGAACCCCGCCGAATGATGATACAACTGTAATTGAAATTTACAAATCGTGAAGACTGTTTTTAAGTAAGGAGTTGTATATGAGTTTTGGTTGGAAACTAGATGTTAGTGCCCAAGAAGCTCTGATCAAAATCAGTGGTGAAATTGATTTTACAGGAACTCCTGCGCTTCGCGATGAGCTTCATAAGTGCATTGAAATTACCTCTGGTGAACTCAGGGTTGATCTCTCTGAGCTTGAATATTTAGACAGTTCCGGTCTTGCTGCTTTAATCGAACTCAGGCGAATCCTTACACAGAAAAATAGATCTGTTACGATAATTGCTGTCACAGAACAGGTTGGTAGACTCCTCCATCTTACACAGGTGAAAAGCTTATTCGGTATGGAATAGAAAAGTGAGCCTGTTTCATGAAAGGCTGGTATGAACAAGCGGAGCCGCTGTTATGAAAGATTTGAAGGTGCTGGCATGGATGATTTCCCGACTTTTGGGAAGCCTGCGCCTGAGAACGGGGCGGGAAAAAACTTTTTATCGTCAAAAACTTTATAAAGATCTTGCAAGCGTCGGCGCTGATTCTATTCCTATCGTCAGCGTGATCGCCGGTTGTACAGGCATAATTCTCGCTTTGCAGTCTGCGCAGCAACTTGAAAAGGTCGGTGCTGTCAGCTATGTCGCCAGCCTTGTCGGGCTTACAATTATCAATGAACTTGGTCCTCTTTTAACCGCGATTATCATCACCGGACGCTCAGGAGCAGCTTTTACTGCCGAAATTGCAACCATGCAAATCTCTGAAGAGATTGATGCCCTTGAAGTTATGGGTATCGAACCTGTCCGTTTTCTTGTCGTTCCTAAAATGATCGCCATGCTTATCATGGTTCCCTGTCTTACTGTCTGGGCTGATTTTGTCGGAATAGTTTCAGGCGGTATTTTTTCATCTGTAGCTTTAGGGATTAACGAAGTTACATATTTCAATAACACCGTTGAATTTTTAAAGTTGAACGACGTTTTCGCCGGACTGGTAAAGAGCGGCGGCTTCGCCGTTGCGATCACTGTGATTGGATGCTGGCAGGGTTTTCTTGCGCGTGAAGGCGCGGCGGATGTCGGCCGTAAAACTACAAATTCTGTTGTTATATCAATATTTATGATTATTTTGTTAGATTTGTTTTTTACAACACTTAATTTTCTTTTCCGCTAAATGATCATGAAAGTATCAAGACTTGCACAAGAGATAACATTAAAAGAACTCAGTCTCGGATATCCCGGTAAGGTTCTTATGGAAAACTTAAATGCGGTGCTTCCGTCAGGCAAGATCAGTGTTATTCTCGGCGGATCAGGGTGCGGGAAATCAACATTGCTAAGGCATATTCTGGGATTGAATATTCCTGTTTCTGGTGAAATATTCCTTGGGGATACTAATCTTACTGAGCTTAAGGATGAAGAGGAATTAAGACTTATCCGGACCCGCATGGGGGTGTTGTTTCAGGACGGAGCCATGCTCGGTTCGCTCACTCTGGGTGAAAATGTGGCTTTGCCGCTGCAGGAGCATACAGATCTTCCGGATGTAATTATCGAGGAAGTTGTGCAGATGAAGCTTCGGATGGTCGGTCTTGGTGAGTTTACTCATTATTACCCAAACCAGCTTTCAGGTGGTATGCGAAAGCGGGCAGGGCTTGCGCGCGCAATGGTTATGGACCCGACGACTCTGCTTTGCGATGAACCTTCATCAGGTCTTGATCCGATTACAGCCGCTGACCTTGATCAGCTGATCTTGAAACTTAAAGAGACATTTAATGTTACTATAGTCGTTGTCACACATGATCTCGACAGTCTTTTTAATATTGCTGATCATGTTGTAGTGCTGCATCAGGGGAGATGTTTGTATCAGGGCGATCTGGACGGGTTACGAGAGTCTGAAGATCAATACCTGATTGATTTTTTAGAAAGACGGCCTACTATGATAGATGATTCAATGGCGAGATCCGTAAAGTTTAGAAGCAGATTATGATTTTCGGGAGATAAAATGGTACTCAATCCGCGCAGCTCGAAGACTGATATTGTTAAGGCAGGGTTAGCCGCTCTTGCGGGACTGACCGTGCTGGGATTATTTATTGTTTTTCTGGGCGGACACGATTTTTTTTCTGACTATTCCACTTATAAAATTCAATTTCTAAACATAAAAGATCTGACTTCAGGACGACCTGTAAAATACGCAGGGCTAAGCGTCGGCAAGGTAAAATCCATAGAAGTTAATAAAGAACATCCTGAGCACATTTCTGTAGTCATTAACGTTGATAAAGATTTTGACCTCTATGAGGGGACTGTCGCAACAATTACTCAAAAAGGACTTGTCGGTGACAATTACATTCTTTTAGAACTTAAAAGTGAACCGGGCCCGAAACTTGTCCCTGGATCTATCATTCCGGTTGCTTTGACTCTAAGTATGGGGGATGTTGCTGCAGAAATCGGCAAAGCGGTAGCGGCGGTAGCTCCAAAGCTAGAAAAGGCCGCAGAAGGGCTTCAGACGCTTCTGACAGGAGATAATAGGGCAAACCTTGAAAAAAGTTTAAAAATTGCTCCTGACGTACTTCTGCAAACCAATGCAACTCTCGCTTCTTTCCAAAAAGAATGGATTAAGCTTTCTCGAACAGCATCCACTGGTATAAAATCTGGAACAAAAAATCTTGAGGCTTTAACTTTTGAAGTTTCGACTACTTTAAATAAGGCAGGAAAAGTTCTTGAATCTTTGAACAGGGATGTAAAAAACTCATTGCAGAATATGGATGGTGAAATCTCAAGAGTCGCTGATGGAGTTGACGGACTGACACTGGATCTGCGCAAAAATCTTGAATACGATCAGGAAGAAATCGAAGCAATTCTTTTGAATGTAAACAGGCTTTCCAGAGAAATGAACAGATTGGCCAGATCGCTTCGAGAGCGGCCGTGGCAGGTCCTTAATCCTCCTGAAGGGGCTGAAAAATGACGAAAAATATTTTTGGCATACCGTTACTTATCGGAGTTCTCTTTATTGCCGGATGTATCGGCGGAAAATCTGTCGAAACGTCATATTTGCGTGTCGGATTAAATCACGGTCTTGAAACGGCCTGCGAAAAAGTTAGATCTGATCTGCCGACTGTGGCGGTAAAAAGGTTTACAAGTCTTCCTGCTCTGGACCGTGAAACAGTCATTCTTGCTTCCGGTCCTGTCCTGACTCCTGATTATAGATGGAGCTGGGAAGGGACTCCTTCTGAAATATTTGACGCGGCTACAGGACCGGCCCTTGGCTGCATGAAGCATTATGAAGTCATTGCGCCTTATCGCCCGGGTGCCGATCGTGATCTGCTCCTTTCAGGGGAAATTTTATCATTTGAGGTTCAACAAAGTGAAGCAAATATTTTTAAGGGCGCAGTCAGATATTCTTTATGGGATGGAAGTGGTAAACGGTTGCTTGGACGAAAGCTTGTGGAAGCGTCGATTCCTGTTGAAAAATTAAACGGCCGGGCTATTGCTGTGGCTGCATCCGCCGCCTTGGGTTCAATTATGAGTCAGACTGCCGCATGGATTGATGGATACAGTAAAGAGATTGATCACTAGAAGAGGGCTTTGTGATGTATTTTATTGGTGCAATTGCTGAGGCTAAAATTAGAGAAGCAGAGGCAAAAGGAGATTTTAAAAATCTATCCTGCAAAGGGAAGCCGCTGACACTTGAAGATGACTCTATGATTCCAGCCGAACTGCGGATGGCATATAAAGCTTTAAAAAATGCAGGATATCTTCCACTGGAAATGCAGCTTCGAAAGGATATTCATTCAGCTCTTGACCTGCTTGAAAGCATGGAGGAAGAAAAAGAGCGTTATTGTCAGATGCAGAAGGTAAATGTACTTTTTGAAAAAATTAAACATATGCGCGGACAGAAAATTTCAATCGACAGCGAAGATGCATATTATCAGACAATAGTCGAACGGATGACCCTGAACAGCAATAAATTCAAGGATAAATAGGGATGATTCTTAGATTTTCAAAGGTTAAACTTCTTATTCTTTTCTTTGCCCTGATATTGGTAAGTATTCCGCTTTCATTAAGAGCGCAAAGCAACTCAAGTAGTAAAGAGCGAGTCGGACAAACCTATATAGACGTTCCGGCAGAGCTGAATAAAGGTACAGCTAAATCGTTAAAAGATTATGTTTCCGAGTTGTTGAGTAAAAAATATGTGAGCGTTGGAAAATTGTATGATGCTCCGTTTGAAGGACTTGAAGATAAAATATATATTTCGGTTACAAAGGAGAAGGCTATTCCTATTATTGCCGGCGGAGTCTCCTCTTATGCAGGAACTGAAGAAGGTCTTGCCGCGGCACTTTATGACGGGTCTATCCGTCTCTGGAGCACTTATCCTTGTAAAAAAGTGAAATTACCGTCCGGCAAAGGGGCGAGTCTTGTCGCATATGCACCGGGAAGCCCTGTTTTAGCTGCCACAGACAGTGATGGTGATAATTTATTTATTTATGATTTGAAAACATGTACCAGAATACCGGGAGATATTCCGGTTGAACATGGCCCTGTAAAAATGATGGCTATTTCCCGCACCGGCGACTGGCTGGGCTTGATAGATAGTTTTAATACGTTATTGTGTGGTCCTTCAAACGGTCCGTTAAAAGAATTATCCGTGCTGGAAGGAACTCCTCTTTTTATCGGTTACACACCGGGGCAGGGGATTTTGGTAGAGGTTGAAGCGTCCGGTAAAATTGTTTTGTGGGGTATGAATGATTTGTCCACAATCAACTCAGATGAAGTCCCGGATGGACCTTTTACCTCGGTTAGAATGTCCGGTTATGTTGTCTGTCTGCGCCGCGATGACGGCAAAGAAATTTATTGGGATCTGCGTAAGCGTAGTTTGGTTAAGAAATCTGAAGCATTAAAAGAATCTCCCTCTTGGGTTTATGAAAAGGACGGGGCACTTGTTTACTCAACAGGTGTAGATCGCTGGAAAGTCGCGGAGCATTTCGGGATGCCTATGTTCATAGTATCCTACTCTGCAAAAGAAAAATTGATCAGAGTTCGTGACCTTGACTCTAAAACTCGTTACTATAGCACCTTAGATGGAAAAGAGTTTTCAGAAATTAATACATCGGACTGGAAATTTGTCTCTCCTAAAAACGGTATATACAAGGCTGGTAAAAAGTCTTTTCGGTTTTTTGACTCTGTATGTCAAAAAGGAATTCAAAGACTTTATTGTCGGTATATTGATGGGAAAGGTTTTTATCTGTGGTGGCAGCAGGCAGGAAATGTAGCTGATCTGAATCCTCATCCTATGGAACTACCCGTCAGAGAATGTATTCTGGCTGATCAGCCCGCAGTTTGGACACCCCTGATTCAGGGAGAAATACGGTAACTTCACTTATTACTGGAGGTCGGACAGTATGTCCGAAGGAGTTTGAAAGTGGTAAAAAACTCAGTTAAAAAGAAAGAGCTGATAAATACCGAGATAGCTGTTCTTGGACAGGCTAAAATACCTTCTCCCTTGAAACGATGCTATTTCATTGAAGATAACGATAGGACTTTGGTTAATCTGGCTGAAGAAGACATGGGCTTAACTGATGACAATACTGTTTATCAGGAGTTCGAAAAAGCAGGCCCGCGTGCGTTTACTTATTTTGACCCGTCAAAGACGAAGTGTGCTGTAGTTACTTGCGGCGGTCTTTGCCCGGGGCTTAACGATGTGATCCGTTCAATTGTACTTGAAGCTCATTATCTTTATAAAGTTTCATCCGTGCTTGGCATTAAGTTTGGCTTGCAGGGATTCATTCCTAAATACGGCCACGACGTTGTAGAGCTGACACCTGATAAGGTCGCGAATATTCATCAATTCGGCGGGACTATGCTTGGTTCTTCCCGCGGTCCGCAGGACCCTGAAGAAGTGGTCGATGCCCTTGAACGTATGAACATCAGCGTTTTGTTTATGATCGGCGGTGATGGGACTATGCGTGCTGCACAGAAGATTGTTGCTGAGATTAGCAAGCGTAATGTCCGTATCTCAATAATCGGCATTCCGAAGACCATTGATAACGATATCGGGTTTGTTACGAAGTCTTTCGGGTTTGATACTGCAGTAGATAAGGCCACAGAAGCCATTCAGTCGGCTCATGTGGAATCTTTAGGGGTTGTGAATGGTATCGGCCTCGTAAAATTAATGGGGCGCGAGTCGGGCTTTATTGCGGCTCAGGCTACCTTAGCTCTTAAAGACGTAAATTTTGTGCTTGTTCCTGAACATCCTTTTGAATTTGACGGTGAATACGGCCTGCTCAAATCGCTCGAAACACGGCTGGATGAACGGCAGCATGCCGTAATCGTATGTGCTGAGGGAGCAGGGCAGGAGCAATGTGAATATACCGGAGAAAAGGACCCTTCAGGTAACCCTATTTTGTGTGATATCTGTACGTTGCTTATCCGCAAGGTCAAAGAGCATTTTAAAGAAGTCGGGAAAGATGTCACCCTTAAATTTATTGACCCTAGCTATATAATCCGTTCAGTTCGAGCCAATGCGAATGACTGTGTGTATTGCGGTTTTCTCGGCCAGCACGCGGTACATGCGGCAATGGCGGGTAAAACAGGCATGGTCGTGAGCAGGCTCCAAGCTAGATATGTCCATTTGCCGCTTGATTTAGTGACGCTGAAGCGGAAAAAATTGAATGTTAAATCTGATTACTGGAGAGCAGTGCTTGAGTCCACAGGGCAGGGGCATCTGCGTAATGATATGGAAAAAGATATCAGCTAGTTTTGATCGGGATTAAAGAGCAAAAAAGGCCGCGAAGTTATTAACTTCGCGGCCTTTTTTGCGCTTTAAGTAGCCATGGATTGAACATGGATACTCGGTTTACGCTTTAAGTAGCCATGGATTGAACATGGATACTCGGTTTACGCTTTAAGTAGCCATGGATTGAACATGGATACTCGGTTTACGCTTTAAGTAGCCATGGATTGAACATGGATACTCGGTTTACGCTTTAAGTAGCCATGGATTGAACATGGATACTCGGTTTACGCTTTAAGTAGCCATGGATTGAACATGGATACTCGGTTTACGCTTTAAGTAGCCATGGATTGAACATGGATACTCGGTTTACGCTTTAAGTAGCCATGGATTGAACATGGATACTCGGCTTGCGCTTTAAGTAACCATGGATTGAACATGGATACTCGGTTTGCGCTTTAAGTAACCATGGATTGAACATGGATACTCGGTTTACGCTTTAAGTAACCATGGATTGAACATGGATACTCGGTTTACGCTTTAAGTAACCATGGATTGAACATGGATACTCGGCTTGCACTTGAGTTATAAATATAAAATTATTAATAATGCGTCAAGGGGTGTTTTAAAAAAATCTTACTAATTAATAAATTTTTTCGTAGAAGGTGGATAACTCGGAATCAGAGTCTTAATTCTCAAAGAGGTAGCTTCTTGAATTATTAAGATTAAGCCAAAAGTCGAAATTGATAGGGGTGTTCATATAGTCCCGTAAACCTCCTTGTTCCATCATAAAATTGGTGATAATTACTTAGCAAAGAACTATCTTACTAATTTTTATTAAGTTTTTATGTACTATGGGTATTTTAATAAAAAGGCTCTAACTCCATTGGTTGCCAGCATGGATATTCGCAGCCATCTGTTCTACTCATTATTTTTCGAATAGATTCAAACGCCATTTCAGGATTACGACCTTCAAGAATGTGCAATGGAAAAGGTGGTTGAGGATAAACTCCAAGAACTTCTTTGTACATTTCTTCAGCCGTGGTTCTGTCATGGTGAGGGGATAAAATTAATGATTCATCAGACGCTTTTGCGAAGTGATAATTAAAAAAATGAGCAGCATCTTTCTCTAGTTGATAATCAGTTGTTTTATTGGGTTTGTTTGTAAAAGCATTCCAATTTTTTGGCATAGAGCAAGCTACAAAGCATAACATAGGAGTTAGTGGATAAAATAAGCAAGTATTTGGCAACTCAATAAAACCTGTCATAAAAACGGGATTATCACTTCTTACAAAAAAATCATCTTCATGAGCTAATAGCATACACCAATCTCTATTCGCTAAGAACTTGATATCCATACATTGCGTACATCCGACACGATCACGTTTAGGTTTTTTAGTGATACCAAATAGCTTCTTAGATGTATTTTCATACCTGATGAAGGCTGGTGTGCGAACCAGTTGAGATAGTAGGAACTGAGACCAGAGAATTCGTTCATCATCCGTTAATTCATTATAGCTACAGATTTTTTTGTATACAAGATTAGCGGTAGTCTCCAAATCTTTATTTAATGAATTTTCAACATCCCAAGACCATAACCCTCTCTTTCTACCCCATTGCTTCCAACCTTTGGGACATTTTTTGATTTGATTAGCATAAGAATGCCTATAATATGATATATACTTCCCATCATCCGCCCAAGCTTTGTTGGCAAACTTGGGGGAGTAATGGGATAAAGGTGGATTAGCCATAAGTTAACTCCAATATATTTTTAGCTGATACCATATTGTAGTGTTTTTTAACGTTCGATATTTCCATCTGTTAAGTATCTAAAATTGAAATTTTGCATCATTTCTATATGAAGTCTATTGGCTTAAGTTAATATTTTGAATGTCGGAATATTTCTTATATTATTACTTATACCAATATCGGCAACTTGTAACTCATCGTTGTACTTGTATAATGATTGTTTTAAATATCTTGTTTCAGATAAATATTTTCACAAAAGACAAAAAAGCCCATGCCTAAATATTTAGGCATGGGCTTTTAAAACTAATTGATATCAGCGGCTATTGGATCAGTTTTTCCATTCTAGCCTGATTTTTTACATACTCGATTGCTTCTTCCATTGTGGAAACATCACCTGAAATCTGTGCGATGAGCAGAGATTCACGAATGATACCGACAACAGGTCCGGGGTTGAGTCCGGTGTACTGCATGATTTCATTTCCGTTGAGGAAAGGATCAAGTGCTTCTTCCGGAATGTCCGCGCGTTCGAGCATTTTAAGGTTATGGTTGAATTCTTTATACTGTGATCCGCGGGCCTTGATGTCTGCACGGACCATTTCGATAAGGCGTGGGTATTCAGCTATAGCTTTAAATTTCCTGATACCCTTATCGGTAAGCATGAAATGAAAACGCATATGGTTGCGAACTATTCCGCAGATGAGATCCACATCCTCCTGCGGGAAGTTGAGGCGGGTAAGAATTTTTCTGGTAACTTTAGCTCCTACGCGATGGTGCTGCAGGAACTGCCATTCTCCGTCAACTTTTTCCGCGGTGAATACTTTACCAACGTCGTGGAACAGACATGCAACCACGCCGAACCAGTCGTAAGGAAGTTCTTCAGGGTAGAGGCGCATTACATCAAGGGTGTGATTAAATACGGTCTCAGTTTCACCTGTTTTGCTGTTTTTCACCTGTGTGAAGCGTGAAAGGCCCGCAATTTCAGGGATAAGTCCATGCAGAAGCATGGTTTCGAAAAGCAGAGAAACAAATATGTACATGTTTTCTGCTTCGACTTTGCGCCATTCATCCATGATTTCAGGGATTGGCACATAGTCTAAAATACGTTTGCATGCTCTGATGATGGATGCTTTGGTATTACTTTCAATGGGAAGATTATAGTTTGCAGCAAAGCGCAGTGCTCTGATTCCCATGAGGTAATCTTTTTTAAGAGTCTGGTCAGGAATTCCAAGAAAGCAGACTTCTCCAGTGCTTAGCGAGGCAAATCCTTCGTAAGGATCTCTTGCTTTAGGAATATAAGGACAAGCTGAAGACATTGGGATTTCTTGTTTCTTTTCCAAGGCCTTAAGCAGTCTCGGAGTCATGCGTGAAACGCACTCTTCAGGGTGAGAAGAGTTGCTTGTGTCAGACATGTAGAAATAGAAGGAGGATTCTCCTTCTTTCAAAATCGCTGTTACTTCGTTTTTTCCTGCTATTTGAATATTGGGAAAAAGCTTGCTCAGCCCCTTGAAATCGAGTTCGGTGGAAATATCAATGACTATTTCTTTACCTTTATCTTCAATGGTAAGCTTTTGAAGCCTTTCGCTGATAATGTAGGCGTCATAGCCGTTGCGCATAATGGTTTTACAAATTCCAACCGCGTCTTTAAAGGGTTCGCTCATAGTTTCTCCTTAAGGCGAAATATATTAAATCTTTAATCGTTTACCTAGTTTGCAGAAATGGTCTCTGCTGTTTCATGGAGTCATACTATTTTTTTGCCGCCAAGGAAATGACTTATCACCCGTCCTTTCAGGGTTTGCCTCAAGAAAGGCGTGTTTTTGCTTTTTGAGTGCATGTTTTCAGCACAAAGAGTCCATTCTTCGTCAGGAGCAAAGAGGAAGAAGTCCGCTACATCACCCTTTTTAAAACGGTTCAACGGTAGGGAGAAAGTTTTACACGGCGCAGTGGTCCACATTCTTATAAAATCGTCAAATGTGATTTTTCCGGCAGCAACAAGTGACCATGTAAGTGGCAGTGCTGAATCAATTCCTGATATTCCGCATGGCGCGACCATGAATTCAACTTCTTTTTCATGCGCTGCATGGGGGGCATGATCCGTTGCAAACATGTCGATAACACCTTCACGAATAGCTTGTAGAAGGGCTTCAACGTCGTCCGCTGTGCGCAGTGGAGGATTTACCTTTGTATTAGTCCCGTAGCCGTGCACAGCTTCTTCAGTAAGCAGCAGATAGTGCGGACATGTTTCAGCCGTAACCTTAACGCCGCGTTTTTTGGCCCATGCGATAAGATCAACTGATTTACGGCACGAAATGTGTGCAAGATGGATATGTATGTCGAGATATTCTGCGAAAAGCAGGTCCCGTGCAACTTGCGCAGCTTCCGCAACATCAGGCTGTCCGGCAAGTCCGAGAAGACTTGAGACTGCGCCTTCATTCATTCCTGCACCAAGTTCAAGATATGGATCTTCACAGTGATCAATCACAGGTTTTCCGGTATCTGAAGCATATTCTAATGCTCTGCGGAAAAGCTCAGTGTTTTTAACAGGTACACCGTCATTTGAAAAAGCAACGCATCCAGCCGAGGCAAGATCGTGCATAGAAGTCAGCTCTTCACCTTCAAGCCCTTTGGTCAACGCTCCGATAGGGAAAAGACGCGGTCCGTTTGGAAATGTCGCGCGGGCTTTTCGTATCATTTCAGAAGTGACTACCGCATTATCATTTACCGGGCTGGTGTTGGCCATGCACATAATGTTTGAAAAACCGCCGTGCGCGGCTGCTTTAAGGCCGGATGCAATGTCTTCTTTATATTCAAAGCCGGGATCTCTCAGATGCGTATGAACATCAGTAAGACTCGGCATCAGCAGATATCCTCTGGCAGCGACAACCTCGGCTCCTTCGTACATAGAGTCTGATGAAGGGATTATATCGAGTACCTTTCCGTCTGCTACGAGGAGATCGACCTCTTCACCTTTCCATACCGCTTTGCGGATAACCAGTTCAGGATTGGTCATAGTCAATTTTCCTTATTATTTCTTGCGGGTGAGATAGAGATAAAGAAGTGCCATACGCACAGCTACGCCGCTTGCCACCTGATCTAGCACAAGGCTGGCGGCTGAGTCAGCAATTGCTGAATCTATTTCAACACCGCGGTTTATCGGGCCGGGGTGCAGTATTTTAACATCCGGTGAAGCCAGTTCCATCTGCCGTTGACCCAGTCCGAAATAGCGTGAATATTCCCTCAAATCTGGAAGGAGTCCGGCTTTTTGTCTTTCGAGTTGCAGTCGCAGACACATGATAGCGTCGACACCTTTGGACGCCGCGTTTACGTCAGAAAAAACTTCAACAGGCCAGCTTTTGATATTTGGCGGGAGAAGAGTTCTAGGTGCGCAAAATCTGACTTTCGCACCCATCATGGTAAGCATTATTACGTTTGACCTTGCAACTCTACTGTGAGCTATATCGCCCAGAATGAGCACCGTTTTGCCCTCGAGTGATCCCCATTCCTGATAGAGTGTGAATCCGTCCAGCAGAGCCTGAGTCGGGTGGGCGTGTCTGCCGTCTCCGGCGTTGATAACGCTGCAATCAAGCCTTTCGGCAAGGAAGGCGGCTGCCCCGCTGGCCCAGTGGCGGATAACAACTCCGTCAATGTTCATGGCTTCAAGAGTAAGGCCGGTGTCTTTAAGTGTTTCCCCTTTGGTTAAGCTGCTTGAGCTTTTAGCAAGAGAGAATGTGTCGCAGGAAAGTCTTTTCCCCGCCATATCAAAAGAAGTTTTAGTTCTGGTGCTTGGCTCGGCAAAAAAAAGGACCACGCTATGGCCTTTTAATGTCGGTACTTTTTTTACCGGACGGGAGTTAATCTCCCGAAAGTAGGTGGCTGTTTCAAAAATATGAGCCACGTCCTCTTTCGAGAGCTGTGTAATATCCAGTAAGTCTTTGTGTCGCCACTCCATAAGCTGTCCTCTGCTTGCGCCTGTTTTTGAGGCGAGATTAGCGGTTTGCCGTATATAACGGAGTTATAGGAATAAAAGATCTTCAAGATGGCTTGGAACAGTCGCAAAGACCGGTCTTTTTCCAACTTCAATTGATCCGTATAAATTCTCTACCATCAATGCTTTAGCACCGTTTTTGGTAACCAGAGACAAAGCCTGCTGGGTTGTAAGGGGAATTTTGATATTTTTTAAGAGATATTCCAGTTCGTTCCACATATTCAGGTCATGGTTGGATGCTATGCTGTCAGTGCCTAAACAGGTGTTGATACCGGAGCTGATGATTTTTTCCCACGGAGCGCGACCTTCGCCGATGAATTCATTGCTTCGCGGACACAGGCAAACGTTGGTTTTCGTTTCTGCTAATATGTTTATATCATTATCTGAAACTCTTACGCAATGAATCGCCAGTGTGGAGTCGTCAAGTATTCCAAGTGAAAGAGCGTATTCCACAGGGGAGAACCCTTTCTTGCCGCAATCTGCCAGCAATCCTGCTCCGCTTAGCATCTGGGCGAACGCACCTGTTCCTTTTGCTACTATTTCGTCCTCTTCTTCGTTTTCAGCCAAATGAATAGAGTAGGGACGGTTTGCCGCTGAATCCGCTTTTTTAATAGCGCGGAGCATGTCAGCATGAGTAGAGTAAGGAGCATGTCCCGCACCTGACAAGCGGCCGAGAGGGTATGTTTTATCAGGAAAGAATGATGCTCCCTCTTTCGGAATCTGCGGTCCTATAGCTTCACAGAAAGCGTAGAATCCGATACCTGCTTCGTGCAGAAGTTCCGCAACCTTAGAGCAGTTTTGCGTAGAGATATCAGCGCAAAAAGCTGTTCCGGTTTTAAGCATGGATGAAACAGCATTACGGATTGCAGTTTCATCTATGGCATAGGTGGCGTTGCTAAGCAGTGATATTATCCAGGGCATGAACCCTTGGCCCTGTAAGGTTTTCCCTTCAAGGTGCGAAAGTTCAAGGTGAACATGTGCATTGATAAGGGCGGGGACAAGAATCACATCCCCTAAATCGGTTACGTCACCGGAAAAAGATTTTTTAATAGAGGACCATGTTCCTGTTTCCAGAATCTCGGTTCCGTTGTGGATACAGGCAAAGTCTTCGACTAATCCCGTTCCTTCCTGAAGTGTTATGGCTTTAGCCGCTCTGATACAGTTTTTCATAAGCAAAAAAATGCCGGGCCAAATGGCCCGGCTGAGTTTGTTGTTTTATGGTTGTTCATAAAAGACATAATTAGTGGAGTAGTCACTGAATTCAAAATAGACTTTCTTTTCGTCAGGATCATTTATGCCGTTGAAGTTGGCATCAAGAACACCGTATCCGAAACGGTAAGGGCGATAGAATTTGTCATCGGTTCCGGTTGCTGTGGACAACTTATCAATTTTTACAAACTTTCTGACAAGTTTACCGCCGGAATAAACTTCAAGAACGCCATTAACACCGGTCCAGTTCTGAATAGATCTGCCGATTTTATTTTGAGTTTCCTGAGTACATCCTGCGATCAAAACAAAAGAGACCAGAGTAAAGACTGCAAGTATGATTTTAATTTTGTTCACTGTGAATTTCTCCTGAGAGTGTTTGCCCCGTCTGGCGACAAACTTGCAGTTCATACATCTTTTTGTAACTAAAGCAAAGGATACCTGCGGTGCTATTCTGCGGCCGGATACCATAGATAATGAAAGCCGGCCTTGGGCGGCAGAAAATGTCCGGCATCTACATTAATAAGTGAAGGAGCAACTGCCTGTGATGATGCCGAATTATACAAAGTGTCGTTTGGATAAGTCTTACGTTTATACGTGATGACTTTTGCATCCTTAGAAATACCGGCAAGTTCACAAGCTTTATCAACAGCGTCCGGAATGTAGCCTATGCTGTCTACAAGACCTATTTTTTTTGCATCATCAGCACTGAAAACTTGCGCGGTGAAGATTTGTTTGAGGTCTGCTTCAGATATTGAACGGTGTTTTTTTACCAGTGACTTAAATCTGTTCGCATAATTGGTAATGATTCCATCAATTATTTCTTTCTGCTCAGGGGTATCCGGTTTGAAAGGGGCTCCCATATCTTTGTTGCGTCCAGATTTGGATACTTCAACTGAAACTCCGATTTTATCCATCAACCCTTCAAATTTCGGGCGGATGAAAATAACACCGACTGAACCGGTAAGAGTTGTAGGATGTGCCATGATCTCATCAGCCGGCAGACTGACATAGTAACCGCCGGAAGCAGCAACATCCATCATGGAGACAACAATCTTCGCCCCTGTCTTTTTCTTAAACAGCATGAGTTCGTTGTATAGAACATCACTGGCTGTCACCGATCCGCCGGGGGAATTGATTTTCAGCACCAATGCTTTGATGTTTTTGTCTTTTTCAGCGAGTTGCAACCGTGAGGAAACTTCTTGGACCAGACTTGGTCTTGCGCCGAAAAGGCTGTCCTTTGCCTGGTCGGAAATTGTTCCGTCAATTGATATAACAAGTACTTTATCTGAAGCGTCACCTTGAATAGTTTTTTCCAGTAGAGGGTCAGTGCCGTCCGGGAAAAGGTTCATTTTGGGTTGGCAGCCACAAATCAGTGTTGCAATCAGCAGGATAAAAAGGGAAATTTTTTTCATTTAAGAATACTCCGTTTGTTTGACTTAAAATAGCAGAACAGGAGTTTTTAAGCAAAGGATGTCTTCAGGAGAATGCTGAAAAAAAGGTGGCCCCTTGGAGAGTGAGATCCAAGGGGCCTGATGTGAGTGAGGAGTGCAGTATATATAAAATTAGCTGAACGCTAAGACATGCGAGCAAGTTGACGTTTGTACTCAGGGGAAATGTTAAGTCTTTCGATGTCGCGAAGGTTAACAAGAGTTCCTCTCATTTGAGCGCGGTCACGCTGTCCGCTACGGAAGCATAATGCTGTCCATACTGGAAGCCATAATCCGAAAGTTGCAAGGGTTATAACAGCGTGGAGGCTGTGGTTGACATTACTTCCGCTGAGAGCGTGACGCTTAGCTGCCCATGCTTTGATAGTTCTTAATGTGTACATTTTTATATCCTCAAAAAACTGGTTAGTTTTGTTTCGTTTGCAAGTCCCAACTATGTCCGGTCTCAATGCAAGTCAACAGCAATCAATGTATTAACTTAAAAAGTATAGTAAATTTTATTCAGCATATTTTGCACAATATAACATGCTAAAATATAAGTATTAATATTGTAGATCCTGTTTTTTACAAGTGTTTTTAGTCAATTTTTTTGGAATTGATTTTGTAATCATTGCAGAGACTAAAGTACTCGTTGCTATGATTCTTACATTTATGTTTAACAATAATGGTAAGAATTATGATGAATTAATAGTTTGATTTTATTAAGTTTAATAAATTACGCTATAATTATTTGCCAATTTTGTAATTCGCAATAAACGAATTTGGCATCTTTGAGTGATTGGTCAATCATACGCTGTTTATATTGTTTTAGTACAATGAAGATATATCTGATGCAGTACTGATGTATATCTGATGCAGTAATTCTAATAGTTGCATTAAATTTTAAAAAGTTACATTGATTATACATTGCTTGTCAGTTGTAAATAAGAATGGCAAAAATTAATCGGGTTTCAGGAATAAAATTTGTAGGTATGAGAATAAACAAGAATTTTAGAATTGTTTTATTTAAAACATTAGAATTTTATTCTTAATAATGGTCTGTTTTTTTAGGTCATAGGTAAATAAAAAAATATTAAAGGGTCAAAAAAATCTTATTTGCTAAATTTGCCTTTTGAAAATGAAGAAACGCGCAAGTTTCGAAGGATTCAGTCCGTCGGGTATAACTAGGTAATACATTGTGTTTTTAGGAAGTTGACTGTGCTGATATGTTTTTATAAATAAAGCGCATGTATTCCTAATTCGCTATAAGTTAAATCGTAATTTGTCTCTATGCGCTTAGTACGAAGATCCAATGATTACATTTTAGGTGATCACCTGAGTGTTATAGCGTGCAGAAGCACGAATGTAATGCATCGAATTTTAAGATTCTGGTGCAGTTATTTGTGTATTTAAAAAACGAGCATTTTCTTGGAGTACATAATGATCAATAATTTAATAAGGTTAGTTAATAGTCCCGTCTCATCAGCTTCTCTTTGGAACTCCGCATACAAAATCCCATGGAATGATCCTGTCTTTAGTGCAAGGATTTTAAGAGAACACCTTTCGCAAAATCATCAACTTGCCAGCCGTAAAACTGGAGTAATAGACGCACAAGTTAAATGGATCAGCGACAATTTCCTTAACTGTTCTTCGATGAATATTCTTGATCTAGGCTGCGGCCCTGGTCTTTATTCGCGTAAACTTACTGCTGGTCTTCACCAATATACCGGTTTTGACTTCAGTCCGGCATCTATCCAGTATGCTCAGCATGAATACGCCATCAAAGGACAGTGCGAGTTTATTTTGGGTGATATCTTAGAGGTTGATTTTGGAGCGAACTATGATCTTGCCATGATGATTTATGGTGAGGTTAATGTCTTTTCTCCAAGAAATTGCAGACATATTCTCTCAAAAGCATATGAAGCTCTTGCTTTAAGAGGGACTTTGTTAATCGAAGTTCAAAGCTTTGATGCAATAGAAAGAATGGCTCAAAGTCCTAACACTTGGAGTAGCGCAGAAGCCGGGTTATTTACTGAATCTCCGCATATTTGCCTAACTGAAAACAGATGGTTTGCTGACGAAACAACATCTTTCCAGCAGTTCCATGTGATTACAGGTGATGGAGATGATCATGTTACGTACAGAAGCACAACAAAAGCATGGACTGAAGATGAATTTGAAACTTTACTTCGTAGTGCAGGATTTGTAGGGGTGCGTAAACATACGGAGTGGCCAAACGCAAACAGTGATTTAATACTCTTTTCAGCTACTAAGAGTTAATAGAAACGGCCTCTTGCGTAAGCAGGAGGCCGCATTTGTAAGTGCGCTAGGGGCATGAATAGAAATGTTTAAGAAAAGAGACGAGGAATCCGGAGTGATGGATCTTTAAGTAGGCAGTCCACGCCTTCACACTTCGGGAGCTCAGTAATAATATTAGATACTTCAAATCTAGGCGCAAATTTAAGCGGGCGTTTTAATGAATTTCGCCACGTCTTATCTGCTTTAGCAAGTGCAAGGTGGTCGCTGCCGATGGGATCAAAGTTCAGAGCAATCGCATTATGCGGGTCGCAGAGCATGTTAATTACAAGCCTATATGAATAGTCGAGTATGGACTCAAGGTACTCAGCCTGATACGCAGGCACTACCTTTTTTGAAAAATTGAGTGAGGCGTTAATGGATTTTTTTTCCAACAATCCTATGCTTTGCCGGAAGACCCGCTTTTTCAGTAAAAAGCTTAATTTCTTGGAATCCATATATTCACGCAGACTGAGATCCGCGTCATGATTGGGTTGCTTGAACAGCCTCGCCGCCTGCTGCGATGACCAGTTGGCCTGATCATCTGCCAGCATTTCAATATATACATGACTGATCTTGCCGCCGGATGGAGCCTGTTTTATAAGATTCGGTACATAATAATTATGAGCAACAATATCCGCCGCAAGGTGTGAGAGGTAGCCGAGGGCATATGCCGTAAGGTGTGGGTCTTTCGCTGAGTCTAAAAGAGCAAATCCGGTTTGCCAGTTATGACTATGTTTTTTCTTGGCTTTGCTTCCTTTGCCTATAAAGATATCAGCACTCAGGCACCCGTATAAAAAAACAGCTGAGTTCGCGATCAGCATTCTTGCTATTCCGGCAGGAAGGAGTTCAGGCCTAGCAAGCACTGCGTTGCCTATTGCCATGTGGATTCCGGGGCCCCATGCATAAGATGTGGCCGCAAACCCCAGAAGAGTCAGCGCAGTAAAAAATAAAACCAGAACTGTTTTTTTCATATTCCTTACAGATTTTGTTCCAAGCGTTGCGAGCTGTTTACCTTTTAACTAAGGTCTAATTGTAAAGAGTAGTGCCGCCTCGGTTCGTGGTCAAGGGGTAATAAAAATGAACCACTTCTATAGAAGCGGAGCAATCAGCCTTGCCACTCCCTCTGCTGTGTCGCGCATCGGACCGACCGCTTGAACTCCCTGCTTGCCTTCTTTCATGAGACTTTCGACCCAGTCATGCACAGGTTTAATCTCTGCTTTGGAATATGAAAACATTACTATTTCGTAGTTCAGAAAAAGACTGCGCATATCCATGTTTGCCGATCCTACAACTCCCAGTCTGTCATCAACCACGACTACCTTTGCATGGACCATGTGAGGATATTTAATTACTTTGCCGCCGCATTCAGCCAGTTCGCGCAGGTGCGTTCCACGGGCAAGGTCTGCAAGTCTGTGGTTTGATTTTTCAGGAACCAGAACCCTCAGATCAACACCTCGCTGAGCCGCAAGTCTAAGGGCCTGAGCAAGAGCCTCGTCCGGTACATAGTAAGGTGTAACAATCCAGAGACGCTTTTCCGCAGTATAGGCCGCAGTCAGCAGGGCGTCATGGACAGGATCTTTAGGAACGTCAGGTCCGGAAGGAACAACTTGCACAACCCCTTTGCCGCTTTTTTCAGAAACTTTTCTGCAAGGAGGAATTATATTAACTGTTTCTCCTGAGGCGAATTCCCAGTCGGACTGAAAGACTTCTAAATAATGGCGCACAGCCGGTCCTTTCAAAACAAAGGAAAGATCCAGCCAGCGGTCTTCAAAAGGAGTGGGTCCGATATATTCCTTGGCAATATTCGTCCCTCCGGCAAGAACAAGCTTCTGGTCGGCAATTGCTATTTTACGGTGATTACGCAGATTGGTCCGTCCATGAAAAGGAGCTCTTAGAAGAGGCATGAAGTAGGCGACCTTGCCTCCATTTTTAAGCAGAGGGGCAAGAAATCTTCTGGAAGTAAAGAGCGAGCCTATATCGTCGAGCAGCAGTCTTACGGTGACACCGCTGGCAGCTTTTTTTGCCAGTTTTTCAACAACAGCCTTTCCTATTTCATCGCGGGAAAGAATAAAAGTTGTGATGAGAATCTGGTGCTCGGCTGTATCAATAAGTTTGATCAGTTCATTATATGTTTCCACCCCGTTCTGACAAAGCCGGACTTCATTGCCGCATGTTGCGCCTGGAATTCCATATTCGCGCAGAAGAGCATCAATGGGGTCGGCGTCTTCCAGTGGAATGGTATCCTGACCGACAAGGTGGATATTCTCTTTGGTATGAGCATCGCGTTTAAGTTTCCGCCCGCCTAAAGCAAGGTAGAGCGGTACTCCTATATATGGTGCGAAAAAGATAACCATCAACCATGCAAATGCGGAGGATGAAGTCCTCTGCTTGCGCAGAATGGACATTACAAGAATAGCGGCAAGTAAAAAACCGCAAACAACAGCAAAATGCCAGAAAAGTAAATTCCATTCCATAACGATTGCAGCTCCTTATCGTTAAAAAAGAGTACTGAAAAGAAGTGACAATAGGGCACAGCAAGGTACGACAATAACTATGTTCGTTCCCCGTCTTAATAATATAAAAGACGTAATGAGTATAAGGATATCTCCTGGTTCCGGCTTTACGGTCAGAAGAAACTGTCCTGTCATGGCGGCCATTAGTCCGACTAATGAGATTAAACTGCCGTATAAAGCTCTTTGCAGGATAGCACTGGAGCGAAGTCTGTCGTAAAAAGGCGCGACAAGATTGATCATAATAAATGACGGTGCAAAAACAGAAATTGTGGCAACAGCCGCTCCGAGAACCCCATCTAGCATGTAGCCGATAAAGGCGGAGGTCATGACAACGGGGCCTGGAGTAATCTGTCCGAGAGCTATTCCGTCCATGAATACGGACTGTGTCATCCAGTGGTAGTTGTTTACAACTTCGTGGAGCATTATCGGAAGGGATACATACCCGCCTCCGAAGGCAAAAAGATCGACCTTGGCCATGGTGAAGGCTAGGTGGAAAAATCTGCTTCCTGTAAGGAACAATACTGTAAGGATTAGAATGGCTCCTGCAATGAGAAATAACGGTCCTTTTACCCCGTATTTTACTTGTGAATGTTCTTTTGGATTCAGCCCTGTTATGTCGGTAAAAATAAGAGCGGATAAAGCACACATTACGACTAGAATTATAATAGGATTACCATTGAAAGCAAGCCAGCATCCGACCGCAAAGGCCATAAACTTTGCTGAATTTCTGCTGAGGTAGCGTAGTGAAAAATTGATGGCAGCGTGCGCGATAAGAGCTGTAACAACGGCTTTTAATCCGCCAAACATTGCTTCAATAGCCGGAATATTACCAAGAGATATGTACACTGCTGACAGTGCGCAAATCATAATAAAAGCAGGTAGTCCGAACCCTACGTATGCGACGAAAGATCCGGCAAGACCTCTTGTGTTCAGCCCGGCCCACGCTGTAACCTGCATAGCCGTTGCTCCGGGTACCAGCTGTGCCAAAGCTGTTCCGGCGGAGAAGTCTTCTTCGGATACCCATTTTTTTTTGTCCACAACTTCATTGCGGATGTACGGGATCATCGCCGGACCACCGAATGCGGTCATTCCTAGCCTTAGAAAACTGATGAAAATTGCAGGGAAGGTTGCTTTAGAAATTGGCTTATCTCGTTTCATTGTGCGTTAATTGTAACCATATTGTTCTTTATAATAAACTAAGCTACATATAGCTAGAAAACATAAATCTTATTGTGGCAGAATGAAATTGTTTGTCAAATAGAGTTCACCAATTTTTACTGAATTATCTTAGTCAAAATACTTTATTCAGCCCCTGCTTCGGGGCGTTATTTGGGGAGTCGTTTATGGGGCCCAGTAGTCCGAATATTAAATCCTTTTTCAAAGGTCAGGAGATTTTTAAAGAAGGACAGGAAAGCTCCGTTGCCTATATGATCAAAAAGGGCGCGGTAAATATTTATAAGGTCCTCAATAACGAAAAAATAATTCTTGCAAGGCTTGGCGAAGGCGAGATTTTTGGCGAGATGGGCGTTATTTCGAAAGGAACACGCTCAGCTAATGCCGAAGCAGCTGATTACTGTGATTTAATTATTCTTACCGATCAGATCATTTTCAAGCTCCTTGAACAATGCCCTAAAACCGTCCAGTACATGATCCGTCTTTTCGTAAAACGTCTTGCCCGTACTGGGGAGATGATTTCAGCTAAGGGACACCGCAGCAATTTTACAAGTATTTGTAGAATTTTAGATCTCTGCTATCAGAATCATTTGAATCTGCCCCGTGAACAAGCCAAAAAAGAGCGCAACCACGATATGGGGCTTGAATATAATAAACTCTGCAAGACCATTCGCGGAATAATTCTGGTTTCTCAGGGAGAGATTGATGCTGTAATTAACAAGCTTAAGAGCCTGAGAATTCTTGAGATCAGCGACATCCGTACAGGCAGAGCTTTCCCTGACAGATTTGTTCAGATCGTCGATCCCTTAAATTTTCTTGAAGTATCCAACAACCTTTTCAAAGAACTGCAAAAAACGGCTTACACTTCAACATCAGAGCTGCAAGTTGTCGACATATATGAAGTAGCTGAAATGCTCAATAGCGATCCAAAGATCCTGTATAAGAAGATTGCAAACGAAGATTTTCCAGAAACAATGTTCCTTTTTGACCGCTGTAAAGTAAGTGAATGGGCCGCTCATAAGGAGCCTGAATATTTCAGCAAGGTTAAGAAAAAGAAAAAAGGGCTTGATGAACTGGAAGATATTGAAGACATAATTTTTGTTGATAACGGAACTCTTAAAGAAGTTTTCAATCGCTTAGGATACCATAAGTTAGGTGTGCTAATAAGCATTGCACAAGATGATGCCCGTAAGAAAATTTTAATGAATCTTGCCAGAAAAATAGCTCAGATTGTTCAAGATGAAGTTCGCGGAAGTGTGGATGAAGCTGAGGCGGAAGATGTTGTCTTTGAACTTTTTGAAATGGTACGTGAGATAAAAGGGGGCAGTAAATAGTGAATATTGCAACCATATTCGGGATTATTTTCGGTATAGCCATTTTGGCTGTGGCAACTTATACCTCTACTGATTCTGTAGGTGTCTTTATCAATATTCCCGGCATTGCGATTGTAGGCGGCGGAACCATTGCGGCGACTTTTATCTGTTACCCGCTGCGCGAAGTTATGCGCGTGTTAAAGGTGTTCATGATGGCTATGGGAGCCGATGAACTGCCGCTTGAGAACTACATCAATGTTATTGTTAATCTTTCCAAACAGGTTGCGGCTAAAGGCGAAGAAAATCTGGAAGGAAGCCTTAAATCAATTGAAAATGAATTTTTGCGTGAAGGGTTGCAGATGCTTGTGGACGGATACTCTAAGGAAGAGATCAAAGAGATCCTAGATAACCGTATTCAGCAATATAATGAGCAGGAACATTGTGCTGCCGGGATTTATAGAACAATGGCGACTCTTTCACCTGCGTTCGGGATTATCGGAACCCTTATCGGTCTTATTGCTATGATGCAGGGTATGGGCGGCAATGTCGGCTCAATCGGGCCTGCAATGGCTACAGCTCTTACTACAACTCTCTACGGAGCCTTGTTCGCAAATATGCTTTTTACGCCTATCGCAATTAAGGTTGAAAACAGGATTGATGAAATTACTCTTCTTATGCGTGTAATCCGTGACGGTATCCTTTTTATTAAAGACAAAACTCCGTCAGCCATTGTCATGGATAAGCTCAAAGGCTATCTGCCTCCACGCAAGTGGGCGACAGTTAAAGCTTCTAAGTAAAGTGGCAGGGAAGATCAATGTCCGATGAATTCCTACTGAATAGAAGAAATAAGCATAAAGAGGATCTTGGCTGGGCATTGACGCTGGCTGATATGATGATGCTTTTGCTGTGTTTTTTTGTAATGCTTATTGCAATCGCTGACATTGACGAAAGTAAATATGAAAATGTTTCCGATTCTCTTGCAAGCGCAATGGGCGTTAAAGTTCCACCCAAGGGCGAGGTAGAAGTTAAAACGGAAGAAGGTGCACCTGTTGCCAGAAGAACAATCAGCAATGAACAGAGAAATCTTTTTCAGATGCAGCTGGAGATGTCCAGACTCGTCGGTAAAGAGGCTGATGCTCTGAAAATCAAGCTCAGATCTGATTCGGTAGCTATTATACTCAAGGGCGATGTTTTCTTCGGTCTCGGTAAAGCTGATCTGACGACGCGCGCGGAAAATGTACTTGCCAGGATTGCTCCGGCCCTTGCTAAATCTCCATATGATGTAGTTGTGGAAGGTCATTCAGATAATATTCCGATGTCATCAAGACAGTTTCCTTCTAACTGGGAACTTTCCGCCGCCAGAGCAAGCGCCGTTGCCAGATACTTGCTTGCGAACGGTTTTGATAAGCAAAGAATAAAAGTCTTAGGAATGGCGGATACCAGTCCTATGTGGCCGAATGAAGATGAAAAAGGAAATGCCCTTCCTGATAATCAAAAGCGCAACCGCAGAGTTGTTCTGCTGATATTTCCGCCGAAAATAGCTTCTGTTAAGTAACCTCCGTTTAAACTTTTAGTTTTATTTCTATTTAGATACGTTAATGGGAAAAGTATAGTTCTCAGCCTCATCATATTCTTCGCAAATAATACTAATATTTATAAATCCAGATCCTGCTTTTAAAGGTAATAGGACAAAATCATCAAAAGTTTTTTGTCTAGTATGGATTAAATTTTTTACGTTTATAGTAATAGTTTTGTCTTTTACAGAAGACCAAGAATTTATACTCTGAGATTTTGTTAAATGTGGGATGATGTCATCATAAGTTGAGGAGAACTCGAGACTGTATGGTTTTATTATAGAACCAAGCGCAACAAGACCTCCTGTGACGCCGAAAGATGTTTTCGGTTTTATATTATTATCCTTAATATATTTTTCCTTAGCTTTTTCTAGTAGAGATTTAGGAATAGGATTTTTAGGTAAAACATTTTTGTAGCTGTCGAATTTATCCTGAACCTCAACAAAATCAGGTAATTCAATTGTTACAAATATATCTTTTGCTTTTAGTTTTCCATCGTTTTTAATTGAGATATCAAAATCAATAGAAGCTTTTTTTAAATGATAATATCTAGTGTTTTTGTTGTATTCTTCGAATTCTTCTTTGGAAGGAAGAGAGTTATTGTATGAAGTAATGTCATAGTCTGTTATATAAGGAGTAAGATGAGCAGGTATGTGATCTCTTCTTAATAGTTGTGGATACTTCGAGGGAGAGGGGAGAGTTGGAACAGTTAATTCTATCGGGTCATTAGAATTAAGGCTGACACTAAGAACAGGTTTTTGGGTTACTAGTAATTTTTCTAATTCTTCAATTTTTTCCCTTAGTTTCCTATTTTCGGAAATTGTTTCTGCAAGTTCACTCGATACTGCTTGCAGTTTTTCTCCTTTGACCCTTGTCCATCCAATTTGTGGGTTTGCTGTAAATGCTTTTACAAGAGCTATAGCTATTTTACCTGGTAACTCTTCAGGTTTTTTCCAGAAGTCGCACATTTTTGTAGCACTAACTTTGTCAATAAAGTTATTTAGTTTGATGGACATTGAAGGATCTTGTTCTCTTTCATCTGTGGTGGTGGGAACATTTCTATCTTGGATAAATGTGAGAATAGGTATCTTGCATTCTTTCGCGTAGTCATATTCTTTTTCTGTATAGCTAATTCCTTCCTGCGTTAGGCTTCCATAGCGATGTCCGATAAGAATAATATAATAATCACTAAGATTAATAGTTTGTTTAATGACTTCCCATTGCTCTGAATCATCCGCGCTAAACATTTCCATGCCTATAGGGAATTGATAAAGGCCAAGAATTGTTTCCATAGCTTTATTTCGAGCAGTTATTAAATCTTTGTAGGTAGAACTGATAAAAATTTGGTATTTCTTTTTATTCATATCGTGTGGCTCGTTGTCGAATTATTGGGCTTATGTTGATGAAAATACTTGATAAAGTATATGTGATTTGTTGTATAAGCAGTTGCGTAGATCTGTGTCAACAGTTGAAAAGTTAGAAGAAGGTGTTTTTGATATCTTTCAAAATAAAAAAGGCTGGGTTTTCTAAAAGAGAAAACTCAGCCTTTTACTTTTTAAAATGAATATCTTTTAACAGGGATTCCAAAGGGCAAAGCCCGCTGGCCGCCGGAACCCTGTATAGGCAAAACTTGGCTAACCTAATCCTTTTTACTATCTGCAATCACCTGCGAAATAATCTCGCGTATCTGGTAGGTTTTTGTCCCCATAACGGCTTCATAGGTATTTGCTAAAGATTCGAGGATGAATCCTGTGGACATAAATCCTAGTGAGCTGAGGTACAACAGAATTGCCCCCATGAACGGAGGGCGTGTGCCCATGTGGATTCCGAAAAATATTTTGCCATAAAGCAGCCAGACCATGATGAGCGAGGCAACCATGAACAACAGCAGGCTGATGCGTCCAAAAAGGTAAATAGGCCTTTGTTTAAAAGAAGATTGGAACCACAGCATAACGATGTCAAAGAGGACATCTATTGAGCGGCCGATGCCGTAATGGCTCTTGCCTGCAAAACGCGGAGGCGCGGAAATAGGTACTTCGGATACAGATCCGCCCATTGAATAAACAAGAGCGGGAATAAGTCTGTGCTGTCCTTCACGGAGGGTCATGGAGCGTGCGAGCTTGCCCTTAAGGCAGGAGAGGCCACCCATGTCTTGAACCTGACAGCCGCTGGTTGCGCGCATAAGATAGTTGGCGATTTTGCTGGGTAGCTTGCGTTTAATCATGGATTCACCGCGATTAGTGCGGCAACCTGAGACCAGATCATATCCTTTGCGTATTTCGCGGATAAGTGAGGGGATCTCTTCAGGTTTATGTTGAAGATCTCCATCCATTATAACAACGTAACGGCCGCAACTTTCCTGAATGCCTGCGTATATTGCGGTGCATTGTCCTCTGTTGCGGGCAAGCATAATCCCCTTGAGATGAGGGTCATTTGCAGACAGTTCACGGATAATATCTTCGGTACTATCTGTTGAACCGTCATTAACCAGTAAAATTTCGTATGTAGCATCCATGCCTTGTAGAGCCGCGGAAATTCTGCTGTGGAATTCTCTTACGCAACCTTCTTCATTATGCATGGGGGTTACTATACTGATCTCAATTTCTTTTATTGTTTTATCTTGCATTACTTAAATTCTCCGGTTCGGGGATCAAGTTGGCCGTAGTTTACGGGCTTTGCACCGATTTTTTCGAATATTTTAAGCCATCCCTTCTGAGACAGCGAGTTGAATTCTTCTTTCCACTGAGCTTCTACACGCATTGGGCCGAAATCAGAAGGCAGCGGTCCGTCTCCTGCGTCTGGATAACCAGGATGGCATACAATCTCAATAACATCAGGTCTATATATATTAATATACTTTTCAAAAAGTATCGGGTCCAATTTGTCTTTTTGGTCAGCAATACCCCATACGCAATCAGCTGTGCGCGGTGTATCAAAAGATCTGCTTCCGAGAAGGCATATTTGTAGAAAGCGAGTTCTAAGCATTCCTTTATCTAAACGGCTGGCAGGGTTTTTTTCCAGAGGCTTGCGAATCCAGCCTACACCGTACTTACGGGCGAGTTTTCCGGCAAGTCCGAAGAGTCCGGGCCATGCATGTATATGTTTTTCGCTGTCAAAGTGTGTCAGTCTTACTTTGTGATCAAGAAGGTATTCTATTTGGGCCGACCATTCAGCTTCAACCTCTGAAAGCTTTATTTGCCCTGTTGCGTAGCGCATGAGAAGCGACGAGTAATTGCCGAACAGTAATCCGTCATCATCAACAAGAGACGGTATATGGTCTGGGTTGGAAATCGGTTTTCCGCGTAGCAAATTAAGATGCGCACCCAGTCCAAGCGAGGGGTGTGTATCTTGAAGCAATACAGATTCAGAGAGGTCAGGGCCGTTGGCCAGCAACGTTGATGACGTTACGACTCCAGCTTTAGCCAGTAAATCTACAGCTCTGCGCACTGCGGGGTGTAATCCCAGATCGTCCACATTGGTTACAACAAGCATTATACCTCCGGTTTGAGAAGGCGATAGTCTAAATCTATGTGTGGAGAAGGTAAAGCTTTGCGTAACGAAAGGGGTAATTAGTTGCTTAAAAAGCTATAGCAATGAGAATTTAGAAGCAAAAGGAGCTTAGATGATTAACTTAACGTTAAATTTTAAAGCACTCAGCTCCATATCTGCCTCTTACAAGATGGATAGCAATTTCACCGATAGTAGGCTTGTACGTTCCTGCCCGAATTTGTTCTTTAAGACTTAAGAGCATCTTTTTCCGCTCAAGCAATTCTTCATCTACCATTTCCGGCTCATTTATTTCAGATGTAAGGCCGCATGAAATAGTCATAAGTTCATTGTTTTTATCATGGAAAGGCATATTGACTCCAAGATCCATTATTATTTCTTAAGTTGTCGTTATATGTGTCATCGCAGTCCTTACTTTAAGTATCGGTTGATTCCAGTAGAAATTTAGCCGTATTTTAGAATAAAATTTTTATTTTAAAATATAGTGATATATTAATGTGTTAAATTTGATCAGCTTATTTTTTCAAGTCTGGCCCAGAGTTTTTTGGCAAGAGGATCTAAGCTGAATTTTTCAACGACTGTTTCGCGTGCTTTTTTAGCCATGCTATGTCTTAAATCAGAGTCATTAGAAAGTAGCTCTACGTACTTTGCCCATTCGTCATGTTCGTTGATCAGAAATCCGTTTACTCCGTGCTCGATTATTTCAGTATTGAATCCTACGTTTGAAGCTAGTGGGACCGCTCCGCAAGCCATATACTGTAAGAGCTTAAATCCGCATTTGCCCTTGGTATAGTCATCATCAGTCAGGGGCATAAGTCCTATGTCCATATTCTGAAGCTGCTTAACTTCATTTTCGCCTGACCATTTTTCAAATTGAGCTAACCCGGCAATATGTTTAGGCAAGGGCTTATCTGAAATTATACTTATTCTTGATGGTGTAACGTTTGCGGAAAGGCTTTTAAGAACATCCGGAAGAAAAAAAAGATTGCATGATGTCCCCATCCAGCCAATTATGGGGGCTTTATTATTGTCCCTTGTTTCAGGAGGAAGATATTTATCTGTATCAAGAGGTGTCGGAATTATTTCAATATTCTGATTGAAACTTTTTATATAATCACGCAGATAATTATTTCCGGCCACAACCAAGTCTGCTTTTAAACAAGTTTTTTTAAGCAGTATTGCATTGCGTTTATCTGTCCGGTCCCGTCTAGGTCCGAGCGGAACACTTGGATGAGAGGTCCAAAGGGCGTCGTCAAAATCGAAAACAAGAGCAGAGCGTCTGTTTTTGAGCAAAGCTAGTTGAAACCCTGTAAGCATTTTTTTTTGTAAAATTACAATGGTGTTTCTTGGAATGGTAAGAAAGAAGGCGAGCCTTTTATGAAAAGCTTTCGGTATTCTTTTCCAGTCTACAGTATGGCCTTCTTTTCTGGCATGTTCCACAAATGGCAGAACTCTAAAGCGTACACTCGGAAGATCCGGCCCTGACTGGGTAATAAACAGGATATTCAAAATATGATTTCTCTTATTTAATATATTTAAATTATTAATATTAACTTCTAAGTTGCCATGAAAAGGTGATTTATGGCGAAAGGTTATAAGCTCTAAGGCTGCTTCATTTTATATACATTTGGCTTAAGCTTAGATTTTTGCAAAGTTAAGTGCATTAATCAACCGCTTTGAATTGCCAAGGGAGACTTGCATTGTCTTTTCAAATTAGGCTAGCTACTTATGAAATTTAATTCAGTATTAAAGGATACCACGCAGAGATATCCGTTAACTCGTTTAAAAAAGAAAATTTATTATATTTATTAACATGTTGCACTAGAGAAGAAATATGAATTCTGATGCATTCGGATATATGGCTGCCGGTGCCGCACTCGGCCTTGGTGCAGGCTTAACTCCCGGGCCACTGCTTACACTTGTTTTGACCCAGACTTTTTCTCATGGGACCAAGGAAGGAGCTAAAGTCGCTTTTACGCCGCTTCTTACTGATGGGCCTATTTTATGCGCATCATTTCTGGCTATGTCATGGATGAAAACCCATCCATCCGTAATGGGTATTATTTCTATCGTGGGCGCGTTTGTTGTCACTATGTTCGGGTATGAGTGTTTTAAAACGCGCGCAATAGCAATACCCGAAATGAATATAAAGCCGAGGTCAATTAAAAAAGGGCTTCTTGCCAATTATATGAATCCCCATGTTTATATTTTCTGGGCAACTGTTGGCGCGCCGACTGCTGTTCGGGCTTCGGAGTCTGGCTTGCTAGCTCCGTCACTATTTTTATCAGGATTTTTTGTGTCTCTCATCGGAGCAAAAATTACGGTCGCTTACCTTGCAGGGCGGTTCAGAGCTTTGCTTTCGAGTCGCACATATTTAATCATTATGCGGGTGCTCGGTTTGGCACTTTTCACTTTTGCCTTGTTCTTGTTGCGGGACGGATTGCGGTTTTTGAATGTTATAAACTGAAAAGTATAAGTCTCAGCACCCATCCGCGTGCGAATTTTATTTAAATAAAACCGTTAGCACCCCTTATACAATAAAGGCTGCTAACGGTTTTTATATTTTATGATTTATTATAGGATGTCGACGAGTTTCAGGTCGAGTCCTGACTCTTCCATAGCCTTTCTGCTACCGAGGACTACAACATCTCCATTATCTGCAACAGATTGTGCTGCTTCTGCAAAGAGGCGGAAGTCTTTTTCACTGGAAGCTAAAACCTGTTCTCTAAGCTCCTGCCTGAAAGCTGCGTCTTCCCCGCTCAGATGGCGTACCATTGAGGTGTAACCCTTGGCATCCGGCAGCATATAACTGTCTATATCACCGATTCCGCCTAAGATGGTTTTTTCAAGCTCATCATTATTTACTTCAATCTTTCTAAGGTAGTCAGCAACACCGTCGTAAGTCTCCAGAGTGCGGGCTACGTTAGGGTCGCGGTAGGATACAAAGCTCAGGCTTCCTGCGGTGCGGTCGAACATGGAGAAAGAGCCGTAAGCACCGCCCTGTACGCGGACTTTATCCCACAGGTAGCCGGTGCGTAAGTATCGGCTGACAACCTGTGCGGAGCCTGAATATTTATATCCGTAGTTATAAACATTGGTTCCCTTGGCAACATAGTTAACCTGCGCAGGGATGCATAATCCTTCCATCTTTTCAAATGACAGGGGAGATCGCGTTACTGCCGAGCTGGTTCCTGCCGGTAATGCGGAAGACAACTCGCCAAGGGCCGAGCTGACAGTGTTGTAAGTTTTGCCGTCCAGTGTGACGTTTGAAAGCAGGTTTGCCTGATTAAGGATTGTTGCGCGAATTTCTTCAAGGTCAGCAACAACTGCGGCAAAATCATTTTCCACCCGTGTTGCAAGCTGCCTCAAGAATTGCAGACTTGAAACACCGTTCATCAGTTCATTGATGTATCCGGCTTCGCTGAATCGTGCTTTCATGCGAGTCGCTGCAATCATATGACCTGACGGAATGAGATGCTGTTCCATGCGGGCTTTTGATTCAAGAACAATCTGACGAACCCTGTCACGGTTATCAAGATTGGCTTCAAGCATCAGTTCGCTGATGATTTCAATCAGATCTCCGGTTCTATCTGCGGTTGCCTTACCGCGCAGAACAAAGCGGGATAAAGTATCAGTTGTACCATGTTTGGTTGCAACAATGGAGGAAGGTGAAATTCCGCCCGTCTTGGCAGCCATCCGTGTGGTCATGGTTACAAAGTCTGTGGACTTAGTTCCGGTTTGCAGTAAGGCACGCCCGAAAATAGGTATATAAGGAACCAGCCTGTCTGGAAGTCCTGAGAAATTGAAAGCTAAATCAAGGTAAAGAATGCCGTTGGTATCCAGATCGTGGAAAAGCAGTTCACCTTTTTTCTCGCAATCAATTTCAGTTCCCACGCGGGGCAGGTCAGCAACTTTGAGTCTTGGAATGGTATCCAGTGCTTCCGGAGAATCAGGAGCTTCCTGTTCTTTTTGTAGTTCCTCAGCTTTTTTTACGACTGCTTTGTATTCTGCGTCGCTCATTGCGTTGCGAGCTTTTTCAAGCTTGACTTCTTCACGTTTTTCTCTTGCCGCGCCGACGTTTTTGTCAGGAGTCAGCAGAACTGTGGAACGGTAATTGTTATCTATAAACAGCTTCTGAATCAGCGGTTCAAAGATCTTTTCACCGTCAGCCAAACGTTTTTTCAGATCAGCAATAGGCTTTTCGTAGCGTACATGTTCAAGAGGATCTCCGTCATAGAGCCATGAAGTCATAGCTGTGGTCATTACAGACAGACCGCGGGGGTAAGATCCGGTATTGTTTTCGCGCAGATCAAATTCAATGGTGTTGATAGCCGCTTCGATGTCTTCGTTATTTATTCCGTTTGCGACAAGGTCTTTAAAAGTCGAAAAGATTAGCTCTTCAACTTTCGGTGCGTCTTCGGCTTCAATGCCTTTTAGACCTGTGGAAAAGTAGAGCTGACGAAGTTCATTCTCCAATCCTACTCCGGCAACATCTTCACCGAGTTCAGAGTCTATAAGTGCTTTATGCAAAGGAGAAGAGGGCAGACCTATGAGAATCAGTTCAAGGATTTCCAGTTCAAGGTCAATTCTGGCATCGCGTTCATGCCCAAGTCCGAAATTTACAACGAACAGGGCTTTTTGATTGCCGTCATCTGATACATCGTATTTATCTTCAATAACAACAGGAGTATCAAACGGGGTTTGAATTTCTATTTCAGATTCAGGATTAATTTTTTCAAACTGAGAGAAATATTCATCAAGCATTTTTAAACGATGCTCAGGATCGTCATCTCCGTAGAAGAAAGCGTATGAATTGGAAGGGTGATAATACTTTTTATGAAAGTTAATAAAATCATCAAAAGTCAGATCAGGGATAACCTCGGGGTTACCGCCGGAATCAAGGCCGTAAGTCGTGTCAGGAAAAAGCGAATGCTGTGCATGTTCATACAGCAGGCTGTCGGGTGAGGAATAGGCTCCTTTCATTTCATTAAAAACTACACCCTTATATGTGAGTTTGCCGTTTTCTTCAGGAACGTAGTGCCAGCCTTCCTGCATCAAGGTGTTCGGAGTCAGGTTGGGGAAGAAAACCGCATCAAGATAAACTCCTACCAGATTGCGGAAATCCTGCTCGTTCGGACTGGCAACGGGGTACACTGTTTTGTCGGGATAGGTCATTGCGTTAAGAAAGGTTTGGAGAGAGCTTTTCAGCAGTTCTACAAAAGGTTCTTTAACAGGATATTTCTTTGATCCGCATAGGACTGAATGTTCAAGAATATGCGGAAGCCCCGTGCTGTCAGCCGGAGGCGTACGGAAGCTTATTCCGAATGTTTTATTCTCGTCTCCATTAATGACAGATAGAACCCTGCCGCCTGTTTTTTCATGTTCATATATAACGGCATCACCGTTTAACTCAGGAAGAGTTTCGCGTGATATTTCTTTGAATCCATAAACTTTGGTCATTTGTGTATGCTCCATGTTTTTTGATCAGTTGAAATTACATAAAATAAATGTTGAAGGCAACACATCAAGTAAAGTGTAAATTATTACGAAACCACATATAATCAAAATGTTAGTATCATAATAGGAAAGATTATGATTATCGTTGACAACAGAATGAGATTTTAATAATCTCTTTTTCAGGCAACGAGATAATTATGTTAAAAGTTAATTCAATATTAATTAAATATTTAAAATAAACGGAGATACACCATGAGTTGTGGACATGATCATTCAGTTGAATTTCTTCCTGAAGCAATAATCGGACAAAAAGTTGAAAACTTTGTACTTGAAGCATTCGATCCTGAAGATTGCGGTTTCTGCGAAGTTGATCTTGAAAAAATCCAGAAAGAAGGAAAATGGACTATCCTTTTCTTCTACCCGGCAGACTTTACTTTTGTCTGCCCGACAGAACTGGCAGACCTTGCCACAAAACATGCAGAGCTTGAAAAACTTGGTTGTGAAGTAGTTTCTGTTTCTACAGATACCAAATTTGTTCATCTTGCATGGAAAAATGATGAAAGATTGCTGCAGGACGTAAAGTTCAAAATGGCCGCAGACCCTACCGGTGAAGTTTCTGACTTCTTCGGAGTTTATGATCCTGAAACAGGTTTGGCTTTGCGCGGAACATTTATCATTAATCCGGAAGGTGTTCTGGTTTCATCAGAAATCAACTTCTATAACGTCGGTCGTAATGCTGATGAACTGTTGCGTAAGGTTGAAGCAAATGTTTACCTTAAAGATCACCCGTTTGAAGCCTGCCCTGCCAAGTGGACCCCGGGTGAAAAGACTCTGACTCCTTCTGAAAAGTTGGTAGGCAAAGTTTACGAACAGTTGAACGATTAAAACTCAGCCTCCTCCATTAAGCGTTAATTACAGTCAAGTTGATGCTTTAAGTATGGTTCCATAGTGCTATAGAGCGGATTTCAGTCACCGATAAGGTTTGACCGGAATCCGCTCTCTGTTTATATCTATATAGTGGGCTTAATTTTTAGCACATATGGTTTTTAAAATTTGAAGGTAATTACTTATGACTTGGGACGGATCTGACGCCGAAAAATTTGATACGTGGTTCAGAACTCCTGAAGGGCGTTTCGCGCTTGAGCAGGAAGTGAACCTTATGGATCACTTGATCTCAAGCTGGCCGCGCCGTAAAAGGAAATTACTTGAAATAGGTTGCGGAACAGGAATTTTTTTAGAACATCTTTATCGAAGCGGGTTTGACGTTACAGGAGTTGATAAATCTTCTGTGATGCTTGACGGCGCAATAGAAAGACTTGGTAAAAGAGCTTCCCTTTACCAATGTAACGGTGAAATCCTTCCCTTTGATGACAATGAATTTGATTTTACAGTGATCTGGACTGTTCTTGAATTCTGCTCCGATCCCGAGGCTCTGATAACCGAGGCCGCAAGGGTTTCCGCCGGAGGTCTGCTTGTCGGCTTTCTCAATCGTCATTCCATATATTATTTTACTCATGGTAAAATGTGGCCGTGGGCTTCTGCAAATACGTTAAGAATGTCCCATTGGTTTTCTCCTTCTGAAATGCGGGGAGCCTTATACGGAGGGACTGGGTACAAGCCGTCTATTACACGGTCTGTTCTGCCGGGGCCTATGTGGAGCTGGAAAACAAAAGTCCCTTGGAAGTATCTGAACGGTTTTATATATCCTCCTTATATAGGAGCTTTCACCGGCTGCAGAGTAGATTTTTGCAACAGGATTCCTCTTAACCCCCTCCATGCATGGAAATCAGCTCCCGCCGGAATGTCTTCTGCAAAACGCAAAGACTTAAAGCCGGAATGTTATCGGGGGTCGAAGTGTTCTTTGGAAAAATAAAAGTGTTAAAATGGTTACTTTGATTAATATTTCTTATGCGTGACCTTGTCTGAGGTTTCTGGTACTATAAAAAAGAATTAAATAATCAGGAGATTCCTAAGATGAAAAAAATGATTTTACTTGCAATAATCTGTGTTCTTATGCTCGGATCAGGCTGTGCGAATAAAGCTCAATCCGGGGCTGGAATAGGAGCACTCGCAGGAGCAACAATCGGAGCCTTGACGTTTAAAAACAAGGCTTCAGGAGCGGCCATCGGAGCTGGAGTCGGACTTCTGATGGGGTACATTGTCGGTAATGAATGGGATAAATACGATGAGCAGAAAGTAGCGCAGTCTCTGGAAAACACAAGATCAGGTGAAACCGTTGCATGGAAGAATCCTGATACCGGTAAATCATACACTGCGGTTCCATCGCCTGCTTACATGAACCAGGATAAAATATGCCGTGACGTAACTATAACCGCAGACGGCGGGGAAAAGATCATGGCGAAAGCCTGCCGCGGAGATGACGGGGTCTGGCGGCTTAATCAATAATTTTAATGTAAATAAGCAAAAAGAGCTCACTTTGGTAATTATATCAAAGTGAGCTCTTTTTTTAGCAGATTCTTTTAAGAACTATTTAACTATAAGTATCTGCACATCGCAGACGTTTGTGTTTGTCGGTCCTGTTTTGTGGAGTGCTCCCACCTTATCTAAAAAATGGTAGGAGTCGTTGTCTTTTAAATAGTCAGCGATGGAAAGTCCCATCTGGCGGGATTTATTCAGAATTGCGCCGTCTGCAAAACCTCCGGCGGCATCGGTCGGACCATCATTGCCGTCTGTTGAAGCGGCAAGAAAGTGTATATCTTTTCCTTCAAGTTTATCCTGCCCGAGTCTCATTAAAAACGACAGGGCCATTTCCTGATTGCGTCCGCCCTTGCCGTTTCCTTTGATGGTGACAACTGTTTCACCGCCGGCGATGATACAGGCCGGTTTCTTTTCAAGCAGTTCCCACTGTCTTTCATCTTGCGCAATAGCCCAGAACATATCCGCTGCATTTGCGGCTTCACCATCAAGGCGAGAGGTCAGAATTTGAACATTGTAGCCAAGCTCTATGGCTTTATCCCGAGCTCCGAGCAACGCAATACGGTTAGTTCCGATAAGAATGTTCTCGGCCCGCTCTGCATTGAATTCATCTTTTTTTAAAGTTTCAATAAGCTTACCGTGATTACCGAGTTCAAGAGCCTTAAGTGCGTTTGGCGGTATTTTACCTCGCAGCTTGTAGTGATCGATAATAGAAATTGCATCACAATATGTGGAGTGGTCAAAGCTGGTCATGCCTGAGGCTATGGTGTCGAGATTGTCACCTACCACGTCGGAAAGAATGAAGTTCAGAGAGCGCGCCGGACGCAGACAACGCAGCAGCCGTCCACCCTTAAGGTTCGACAGATGTTTGCGGATGCAGTTGATCTCGCTGATATCGGCCCCGCATGCAAGCAGGGCTTTTGTTACATTCTGCTTATCTTCAAGCGTGACGGTAATCTTTTCTCCTTCAACTTCTGCGTTCATGGGGCTGGGCAGAAGAGCAGATCCCCCCCCGGAAATAAGATTGATAACCAGAGTCTTATCTGTAGCGGAGCAGGCTAAACTTTCGATCATGTGAGCGGCTTTGACTCCGTTCTCATCAGGAACCGGGTGCGCGGCCTCAATTGTTTTAATGTATTTAAGATTTTCGGTGTGTCCGTATTTAACTGAAATAATGCCGGACTCAATACGATCCCCTAAAATATCTTCAATGGCGCGGGCCATTTTTGCCGTGGCCTTGCCTGCACCTATAACAAGAATACGCTCAAAGTCTTTCAGATTAACCGAGATATTCCCTTCATCCATAGTAACCGTGAGTACTTCGTTTGAGAGGGTTAAGCGGTTAGTGATGATTTTATAGGGGTCAACCTGGTCGAGAGCTTTGGAGAATATTTGTGCAAGATGTTCCTGTTCTTTAGTCATCAGCATTGTTCTGCTCCTTAAGTATCGCTTCATTAAGTTTGTGAATATTCATTTGAACAGCCGGAATATCATTCAGCTCATCAGCTTTTTCAAAATGAGTCAGGGCCAGTTTGTAATCGTTGAAATGATTCATCGCAATCACCCCGAGGTTATTATGAGCTTGAAAGCATGTTGGATCCAGCTTTGTGGCCTTGGTGAAATTTTTGCGGGCATTAACGTAGTCTCCTTGTTCAAGAAGAGTGTCACCTTTATCCATATAGTCACGGCTTTTTAAGGCTTCTTTAAAAGCTGTTTCATTTTCCATGATTTTCTTTTTCAGTTCAGTGAATCTGCGTGTTTTTTCAGGCAGATTTTCTTTAAGAATTTTTTCGTAATAACTGAGGGCCTTTTTGCGATTACCGCATAGAAAAGAGTTTTCAGCCAGAGCCTGAAGTAGGGGAAGGCTGGGCGATCCGTGTTCAAGTTCTTTTTGCAGAAATTTTTCAGCATCTTCATACCGGCGAAGTGAAATAAGGCATACGGCTGTATTGAAGTCGGTTCCTTTTTTGTCGGGTGCGATGGCGGCAATTTTCTTGAAATGTTTCAGTGCAGTTTCAAATTCAGATTTTACGAAACCGTTTAAGGCCATTCTTTCATGGTATTTTAAGCGAAATTTTTTAAACATTATGCACCATGTTGTATTTAATCAGAATGCAGGAACGGCTGCAGCCGTTCCTGCCTGAGAGTTTTACTGTTACTAGAATACAACAGACAAGGCTGCAACACAAAGAATAGAAACTACGCCGAGCACAAATGTGGCAGAGGTGTAGGCCCTGTATGCAACAGGGACTTCCATGTTTGAGAATTGGGAAACAACCCAGAAGTATGAATCATTGGCATGTGAGACGGTCATAGCTCCTGCGCCGATGGCAAGAACAGTAAAAGCAGGATCAAGGCCCAGTCCCGCCATGAGCGGAGCCATGATAGATGCTGTTGTGATAATTGAAACTGTTGACGAACCCTGAGCAGTCTTAATTGCCGCCGCGATTACAAACGGCAGCAGAATCCCGAGGTTCATGGTTGAAAGAGTGGCTCCGAGATAGTCAGAAAGAGGCGATGACTTCAAAATTTTACCGAAAGCCCCACCTGCGCCGGTGATGGCAAGGATAAGTGCTGCGTCTTTAACTCCTTTGCTCATCCAGTCGGAAACAGCTTCGCCCATCATCTCTTTTCTAACCAGAGTAAGAGCAATCACAATACCGAGCATCAATGCCGTAACAGGGTCACCGATGAAAGCAAGGAAATGCGCCAGTGATCCTTCTCCAAAAGGTTTTGTAGGGTATGCTGCAATGGATTTTAATAAAATAAGCAAGATAGGAATAAGAATAGGCATGAAAGCATGAAGTCCACCGGGTAATTCTCCGAATTTAGACACCAGTGATTCATATGATTCTGCTTCGCCTAAATCAACTGTGTACCGTTTTGCAAAATGTACTGCCCAGAAATAGCCTGCGAGCATGCCTGGAACGGAAACAAGAAGACCGAATCCAATGACCCGTCCTAGATCTGCGCCGAGGATACCTGCCGCAGCAATGGGGCCGGGAGTTGGAGGAACAAGGCAGTGTGTGGCATAAAGACCTGTCGCAAGCGCAACAGCCATAACCGCCATGGATTTACCTGTTTCACGGGCAAGAGCTTTGTTGAGAGGGGTAAGGATAACGTATCCTGAATCACAGAAAACCGGAATGGATACGACATATCCGGCAATACTCATTGCCAGAGGAGCACGCTCCTTACCTACAATTTTCAGAATAGCTCTGGTCATTGAAAGGGCTGCACCTGTTTTCTCCAGAATTGTTCCGATAATAGTCCCTGCCACGATAACAATACCGATGTATCCCAGAGTTCCGCCGAATCCGTCGCGAATAAATTTTACAATGTTATCAAGTGGCATACCGACGAGTAGCCCGAACAGAAATGCAACTCCTATGAGTACGACAAAGGCGTTAACCTTGTAGCGGGACGTCAAAAGAATGATAATCCCGACACACAACAGAAGAAATAATACAGCCAGCCCACCCGAAACCATAGCAGCCTCCTTTTGCAAAAAAGTTAATTGATAGAAAACGGCCAAGTATAACCTCAAAGCACTTCAAAATAGCTCAGGTCAGCAAGTCCTGATTTACAGCCACCGAAGAGAACTCGAACCATCTTAAAAATATCAATTTTCAGAGAGACCTGCCTTACACAATTCTTTTTTGATAGGCTTAAACATATAAACCTCTAAGATTAGCTGATTATATTTTTAATGATTGTATCATCTGTGAGATTGAATTGTGTTGTGAAAAGCTGCGTTTTCTTCATGAAATACGTGGGTATTTGAGTAGATAGCTGTTTAGATGGGAGTACTATTAATATTATTGAATAACTCCTTAGTCAAGCGACTGTATGAATTTCAGTACAGTATGAAGGGATTTGTTATTTGTTTAGAACTTGTGTTATACATAATAATGTGTGAGTACTCATTGCTTAAAAAATAATTTGTTATAATCTGGCTAAAAGTAATAGGGTGTCTTCGATTTTAGAAAATAGTTTTGAGGAGTATGTAATGAATTGGAAGGATTTAAAATTAGTATATAAATTTTCAGTAGGCTTTGGTTCTGTCATCGTCTTGCTGATTATGCTTGGTGTTTGGTCCGTTTTAGGGATCGGAGACATTGTGCATAACGCTGAAGAAGTTATTGCCGGGAACAAACTTCGGGGGGATTTTGTTCAGAAAATTGTTGACCATCTCAACTGGGCCAATAAGGTAAACAGTTTACTTACTGATAAAAATATTAACACACTAGATGTCCAGACAGACCCTCACAAATGCGGATTCGGTAAGTGGTATTATAGTGACGCCCGCAAAGCGGCTGAAGAGCTTGTTCCTGCAATTAAACCTCTTTTAGGTAAAGTAGAAAATTTTCATAATCAGCTTCATAAGTCGGCTATTCTTATTAAAGAAAAATATCAGCCGGTAGACCCGACTCTCGGCAGTTTTTTGAGAGAAAAGAAACTGGATCATCTTAAATGGATGAACACAGTGATGAAAGAGCTGATGGACCCCGATATCAACGTTATTGATGTTCAGGCTGATGACCATAAATGCGGGCTTGGTAAATGGCTTTACTCTTCTAAAACACAGGAAGATAGTAATAAAGATCCTGAGTATGGCGCGTTAGTGAGTGCAATTCTGACGCCGCATGCTCATTTGCATGATTCAGTGAGAGAATTGAATCGTTTGCTGGCAAATGGGAACCGCGACGCTGCTAAAAAATATTTCGCAACAGAAGTTGAAAAAGACGCTGCGGACACGCTCGCGAAAATTGATAAGGTAATTTTGTGGCATGATGGAAGGCTAAAATCTCTTGATGAAGCCGCTAATATTTATGCTACCCAGACGGTCCCGGCTCTTAAATCTGTTCAGGAAATTTTGACAGAAGTCAGATCTATTGTTTCAAACAATATTATGACAGACGAACAAATGTTGCATGATGCTGCAAATACGAAACAAGTTATCTTTATTGTTGTTATTGTCGCTGCCGTTGCAGGTATTTTTATGGCGTGGCTTATTTCCAGCGGTATACTTGGCCCGCTGCGTAAGGGACTTGATTTCGTCCGCGAGGTGAGCACAGGGAATCTTGCTGCCAAGGTAGATCTGGATCGTAAGGATGAGCTGGGTTTACTTGCTGAGGGCATGCGTAACATGGTCGGCAGGCTTAGAGAAGTTGTTGCCAGCGTGAACAGTGCTACTGAAAATGTCGCCAGCGGGAGCGAAGAGCTGTCCGGCTCTGCAGAGGACCTTTCGCAAGGGGCGACTGAGCAGGCCGCTTCTATTGAGGAAGTTTCATCTTCAATGGAAGAAATGGGAGCTAATATCAGGCATAATGCAGATAATGCAAAGCAGACTGAAGGTGTTGCAGAAAAAGCGCAGCTTCAGGCCGAGCAGAGTGGTAAAGCTGTAGGCGAAGCTGTTGTTGCGATGAAGAGCATTGCTGAAAAAATTATGATAATTGAAGAAATAGCGAGGCAGACTAATTTGCTTGCTCTTAATGCTGCCATTGAAGCTGCTCGCGCCGGAGAACACGGCAAAGGGTTTGCTGTTGTTGCGGCAGAAGTCAGAAAGCTGGCTGAGAGAAGCGGAATAGCTGCTTCAGAGATCAGAGGTTTGTCCGCTTCATCCGTCGAGGTCGCAGAGTTGGCCGGAGGAATGTTGAAAGAACTGGTTCCGAGTATCCGCATGACTGCAGATCTTGTTCAGGAAATATCAGCGGCCAGTAATGAACAGAATACCGGTGTTACTCAGATCAATCAGGCAATCCAGCAACTTGATAAAGTCATTCAGCAGAATGCTTCTGCATCTGAGGAAATGGCCTCAACCGCTGAAGAATTGTCTGCGCAAGGACAGCTGTTGCAGCAAAGTATGACCTTCTTCAAACTGGACAGGGGTGGTGCAAGAATGCTTTCAGCCGGTTCAGGCGGCCGCACTGACGATGAAGACGGATTCGATAGATTTTAATTTAGATAGCATCTATAAAAGAAATCCCGCTCTGGGAATATTCCGGGGCGGGATTTTTTGTATGTAAAGTCTTATGGAAGTTGGGTGTTAAACATCGTGTGCTGCTCTCAGGCGTATCCTGCTTATACCAGTCCCCTCGGAATCTAAGTATCCGAAGTCAGGATGGAAAAAGAGTTGTTCCTGCTCAGGCATGAATTTTTTATTGTTTTCTATCACGTCTCTAATACTCGGATAATAGCTTATTATCGTGAGTTCTTTGCTCTTTTTATTAAACTGAAGTTTAACTTTAGAACACTTTGATCCATACTCAATGCTTATAGGACTTTCCGTTGTAGATTCTTTTTTAGAGAATTTTGCATTTATTCTTCCGAAGTTCTGTATGGAGTCCGCTAGTACAAGAATGTAAGAGAGTGGAGAGGTGCGAAATCGTACCCTTAAATGCTTATGTTTAAATGTAATTTCTTTGTTTTTAGCTTTCGTTATGTAGAGCCCGCACATGTCGTGCATAAGGATCGCTTTCGCCGCCCATTCAAGGCAGAATCTGCTGAGCGGGCTTTGTTCAGGGTCATCCGGGAACTTTCGTATTCTGTCATTTAAAAAAAGAAAATTGAGAGCACTGTGCATTCCATGGGTACTGCGCAGACTCTCTTTAATAATTTCAAAATATTTTTCACCCCAAGTGCTGGGAGCAGAGCGTGAGTGAGTTCGGTATCCATCAAGAGGGTGAAAGACCAGCCGGTTTTTATATGTGTTTCCAATTGATTTAGCGAGCGTGTCCAGTGAAACCAGAGCCTGCGAATGCTCGCGCAGGTTGTTTTGAATTTTACCGACAAATTGATATGGATACCCTATGTCATGAAAAAGGGCAGCAAGGTATGTAGTTTCTTTTATGCACATTTCCGCAAGATATTGTGAGAATTGTCCACTATATACGAGTTTAGGAAATCGTAGCTCCTTCATATAATCACGGAGATATTGGCAGTCCGGACCTTCCCTTAATAATGTTGCGGCCTTACCTAAAAGATTGAGGTTGAATGAAGAACTTGGATCAGTGGCGGTTGTTGAACTGTCAATGCTGCTTTCTCCGAGCAGAACCATGGCCACATAGGCTGTCATCGGTTGGTGTACAATGTGGTCGCGATGAAATGCCTTATGAGGGCTTACGGCAGAGGTCCATTCATCATTAATGAATTCTTTTACAAGAAATTTATATGCTGGAAAACTACGCTGCGCTGTTAGCATCGTATGGCTGATTCCTCCACGCATCTTTGCGAAAGAGGATGAATCCATACGTTTTTCAAAGTCGTCCATAAAGGCTTTGTTAAATGAGTTCTTCTGTTCCCAATCAAAATATTTTTGCCGATCTACATTAATAAACGGGCTTAAATGTTGTGGTGTTGTGAGGGGCCTTCCTCGGTGTCTGATGAACATGTTAAAACTTTGTTCTGATAAAATTTCTGAAACAATGTCTTCTTTTTTATCATGATCAGTCTCATTAATTCCTGAGCTAGATAGTATATCTTTGTTCATTCCGACCACCTCAAGCGTGCGGCTGGATTACAAAGTTTTTGCTGTATGTCTATTAGAACAGTAGTGATAGCAATAGTTTCAAGGTTATCTATACGAAAAACTTCTTGCAATGAGTTGCAGATGTCGCTCTCTCGTTTCTTGGGATCCCAAAGTTCTTTATTGTGTAAATGAAGCACCCGTAGCATATATTGTTTTTTTTTGTTGTTTATTTCTTCCTCAAAGAGCTTATCGCATATGAATTTTATGGAAAAGATTTTCCTGCTGGCATTATCAATGATATTAATAGTGGATAGAAGCATATCAAGCTCGTCAGCATTTTTTATTTTAGTGAGAGATGATTCCTTTTTAAAATACTCATAAATTGCATTCCATGGAGAGACGTGAAATTCTTTGATTTGTGAATTTTTAGCTGAATATATAAATTCCATGATTAAGTTCAAAAGCGCGGAGTTCACATTACTCATGTCCATGTCTTCAGGGCTATATGCACTGATACATGCTATGACTGCTCTAATGCTTTCAGCTAACTTGGTGTAACTTTCTTTTGCTTCCTGATTTTCAAATTGTGAAATGTTATGCTTAGTATTATTTTGACGGTAAAGTTCTGTGGATTTTTCAATGTAGTCAGGTTCATTAATATTCCAATCAGTTCCGTATGATTTGTCACCCTGATTTTCATCAACACGAAAGCTGCCATAATCTTTAATGAACTTTTTAATTATCGACTGTAAGCTCAATTCCTGTTCTAAACTGGCGACATCAGAATATCTCCTCATTTTATCAAGAATATCTTTTAATGTTGTGTCATGCCACTTTATAGCTCCATGGAAATCTTTGATAATAGAAGCTGTAGACTTAGGTTTTGAGGAGTCTTGCTCGGTCAGTATTAAGGCGGATTTTTTACTACGATCGCTTTGCCATGCTTCTTTTAAGTCACGAATGTCGCTAGGCTGAATTTTAGAAAAGGTTTTATCATCGTTATCCTCTGAAAGTGTTGCAAGAGAATACAAGAACATGAGTTCTTCTTTTGAGTCTAATTTGGTTGTGTTGCAGTCTTCAATTTTTTTTTCTTCATTTTTTAAATATTCATTATATAATGCCCGCGCTGCAAAGGTAGTAAGGGCCTTATTTGTTATAATGCTGAATTTTAAGCCCTTAACATCGAAAATCGGCTCCACTTTATCATTATTTGATGACCCACTATCAGCTTCGGCGACTTTTTCGGCAACTATTTGTCTATAGTAGCAAAAATTACAGCGTTGGCATTTGTGTGTTTTTTTATTTTTAGAAGCTGTTTTTTCTGAAGATGTCTTTTCTGAAGTCGAATTTTCTGAATGTGTGTCGTTTGAAGTCTCACAAAAAGGGCAATATGTTTCTTCGTCCCCAAGAGAAAGTAGTTTACTATAGAAAAGGTCATATTTTTCGCGGTAGTTCTTTATTTCCTGTTTTTTTGAATCTCTGAATAGCGTGCGTTTGTTTGGATCAGGTTTATCGGAAGTTGACTTTGCTTCATTTACTGCAAGCATATAGTCGTGAACAGCATATGTTTTAGCCTGAATTTGTCCTTTAACTCTTTCGAGAGAGTCTACCGCTCCGATAAAATCCTGTCCGTCTAAAGTTGTTATGAAATAAAACTTACAAATAACTGGTCCTAAGTCCGTCAACCAGTCTTCAAGTGCCGGCAGCAATCCTGTATATCCCGGAGAGTTGTCAAAAATTATGTAGAGCGAAGTTTCTGAACCATTAAGAGCTGAACCGATTATTGATTTGATCATGTCAATAAGCCAGATGGAGTGCATCTGGTCGAAGAGAACATCTGGAGTGTAGACCGAGTTCTTATTAAGAAATGATCCAATAACATTAATTTTATTTTTGGTTAAAAAGAGGGTCTGTTTTGTAGGATAGTTCGTATATTCTAAACTTTTTTTTTGGCCGTGAGATATCCACTCAACGGAGAACTCTGTTCCGGCCATGTAGTTTTCAAAAAGGGAAACAATGTTTAACGGATTTGTTTTATCATCTGAAGAGTTCTGTTCTTGAAGGTCATTATTTGAATCTTTAGGGGAAAATCCTACTTCAAGGCTCTTATTCCAAAATCCTATTTTGTTAAGCCTGTTTACTGTTTTTACAGTGTCTGTTCCATTGATGTCTAAGTCGAAAAAAATTATTTTAGCATCTTGATCTTTGCTGGCATCCAATATCTCTTTTGCTTTCAGGAGAGACAGAGTTGTTTTGCCGACTCCGCCCTTACGTGAAGTAAAGTTGCTGATACTACATTTAGAAAATGAACTCCCCATCTTCCGCCCCCTTTTCTTCATATCTATAAGTATTACGATAAGTAGAGGGTCTTCTATCAATATTATATGTATAATGTCAAATATGTTGTGTATTATGTGTCATAAAATGATCTATTATATAGATTAAAAAAAACAGTAAAAGCTATTTTAATACTGATATTGAATATTAAAGGGCAAAATAAAACCCTCGCATTTCTGCGAGGGCGTATATAATAAATTCATGGTGGGCCGTGCTGGGTTCGAACCAGCGACTCTCTGATTAAAAGTCAGATACTCTACCAACTGAGTTAACGGCCCATCCGTGTGAACGAAGTAGGGGTTTAACGATAGTAGCTCTTTGTGTCAAGCAATACAATGCAGATTTGTAATTTTTCTTACAACTTTTTATCGATAGCGCTGAACTACAGAGATTTAAAACAGATTTGTTGCAAAATAAAACCCCCGCATTTCTGCGAGGGTGTATATAATAAAATTCATGGTGGGCCGTGCTGGGTTCGAACCAGCGACTCTCTGATTAAAAGTCAGATACTCTACCAACTGAGTTAACGGCCCTCCGTGTGAACGAAGTAGTGTCTATCTAGACAGTCGAGTACTGTCAAGTAAAAATATAAAAAAATAAGAAAAAGATGCATAACCAGCGAGATTTCAGCCCATAATTACCAATATCTTATTGGTTCAGTGAGTTATTTATGCTACAATTGCAGGGGCGAATGTTCTCCATACGCTGAACTCAATAATTACTTAAAGAGTGAAGTCCTATTAATCAATGAAAGTTATTACTGTTTTCCTTTAAAGTGTGTTTTTTGATTCTTAGATAATTAAATGTGATAAAAGTAAAAAAAGACTATAAGATATTGAAATATAATGTTATATTCATAAGATGCTTGACAAATAAGTAAAATTCACATATGTTGCATACGCTGAGTGAAGAGCCCGCTCTTCTCTTGGCAATAAACTTTGGAGGAAACCTATTAATGACTCGTAAAGACCGCACCGAAGGCATATACAGCCGTCGAGAAGTGCTGGATGAGAGCGAAAGGCGTCAATATTGCGCTTTGCAGCTTAAAGAGCTTCTGACTTATGCCTATCGCTATTCTGAAGACGTTAAAAAGCGTTTCGATAGAGCTCAGTTTCAGGTTGAAAAGTTTAAAGACCTTTCTGACCTCAAGCTTATTCCTATACTAAAAAAGAAAGAACTTATATTTTTGCAATCCATGGGACCGCGTCTTGGCGGATTGTTAACTAAAGATCTCGGCGAGCTTCGCCGCGTCTTTCTTTCCCCCGGTCCTATTTTTGATCCTGAAGACCGCAGTGAAGATTACTGGGGATGGACTGAAGGATTTTATGCTGCCGGATTCCGTTCCGGTGATGTTGCTCAGATTACTTTGAACTATCATCTGGCTCCTGCAGGACTGATGTTTGAAGAGCCCCTGCGTAATCTGAACTGTGCCGTTATTCCTGCCGGACCTGGCAGCACTAACAGCCAGCTGGAAATTATGCAGAAGCTCAGAGTTACCGGTTATGTCGGAACCCCGAGCTACCTAATGCATCTTGCGCAGAAGGCTGAAGAAGCCGGACTCAACCTGCGTAAAGATCTGTACCTTGAAGTTGCATTTGTTACAGGTGAAAAATTCTCAGAAAAGGTTCGTTCCTCTCTTGAGAAAAAATTCGACCTTATCATGCGTCAAGGATACGGAACTGCTGATGTCGGTTGTATCGGTTACGAATGCTATCATAAAAACGGTCTGCATATTACTAATCGCGCTTATGTTGAAATATGCCATCCTGACACAGGTATTCCTCTTAAGGACGGCGAAGTCGGTGAAATTGTTATTACCGCTTTCAATAAAACATATCCGCTGATCAGACTTGCAACCGGAGATCTCAGTTATATCGACCGCACTCCTTGTGCTTGCGGACGTTCAACTCCGAGACTCGGAAATATTGTCGGCCGCGTCGACACAACTGCCCGTATCAAGGGTATGTTTGTTTACCCTCATCAGGTTGAGCAGGTTATGGCTTATTTTGATGAAGTTAAACGTTGGCAGATCGAAGTTACCAACCCGGGCGGTATTGATGAATTAATTCTCAATGTCGAGGTTTCAAACTTTAAGCGTGAAGATGAGCTTCTGCACATGTTCCGCGAAAAGATTAAACTGCGTCCTCTCCTCAAGGTGTTGACTCCTGGTTCACTGCCTCCGCAGGTCAGACCGATTGAAGACAAGCGTATCTGGGATTAACCAGGAATTCTGCATGTTCCAATATATTGTTGATATCCGCGCAGGGGGTCTTCGGGCCCTTTGCGCGCTTTTTTTTATTTTGATGATATCAGGGTGTTCTAAACAGATTCACTCCGATATGGCTGTGTCTTTTTTGCCCTGTTCGGGCGAATTTATCAGTTCCGCAGGGGATAAACTTTCTCTTGCAGATGTCGTGCACAATGCCAGCCGCGCTGACTATGTTTTGATAGGTGAAGGGCACACAAGCCTCTGTGATCATGACGTTCAGTTCAAACTGATACAGGGGCTGACAGAGAATCATCGCAAGGTAGCTATCGGGTTTGAGATGGTCAGTTCAGACAAACAGGGCGTTCTCAACCGTTTCAACCTTGGACAGCTCAGTCTGGACGACTTGCCGGAAAAGCTGGACTGGAAAAACGAGTGGCGATATGACTTCAATTTCTTCCGCCCTGTATTTGAACTTGCAAAGGAACGTGAACTTACTGTAGCTGCGCTGAATTTCCCCTTCAGGCTCATGAAAGAAGTTCATACAAAGGGCCTTGAAGGCTTATCAGCAGCGGATCGGGCTTTATTGCCTCAGAACGTTATTATGCCCCCGAAGGAGCAGGAAGAAGGCTTAAAAGAAGTTCTCTCCATGCACCCCAATCGTGACCCGTCTGACTCTGAGCAGGTCCAAAGATTTTTACTCATTCAGTCTTTATGGGATACAACAATGGCTGAGCGCGCTGTCAGCCTTCGGCATAGTGCCGGAACCCCTGTTGTTGTGCTCGCAGGAGCCGGGCATGTAGAGCAGGGCTGGGGTATTGCGCACAGGCTTAAAAAGCTTGATCCGGAAGCAAAAATTTTCATGTTTATGCCGTGGCGTGGAGATGATTTTTATCCCGCCGAAGCAGATTCTTTTTTCTATTGCCCTCCTTCGTATGAAAGCAGACTTGGAATGACCGTGGAAATGCGTCAGGGAAAAGCTGTGATTGTTGCTGTTAAACGTGATCAAAAAGCGTTCAAAATCGGCATCCGTCCCGGAGATGTTCTGGCTGAAGCTCAGGGAATTCCTGTGCATTCACTTTCAGCTTTGCATATGGCAGGATCAAAAGCGCACAAAGAAAATAAGCCTCTTGTGTTTAAAATGAATAGAAGAGGAAATACGTTTAATATCGATTTAGGGCTGCTTGTCAGCACAAAAAAATAGCAGTCCGGTCTAAATAAATTATCAGAAATCAGGGTTTATAATGCCAGAATTACCAGAAGTAGAAGTTATCTCACGCGGTCTTGCCAAGGCTCTAGTCGGTAAGACCATTAAATCAGTAAGTATTTTAAATCACGGCACTGTTAAAATGCCTTGGCAGATTTTTGCCTCAAGGGTTGCAGGCTGCACCATTACCCGCGTCCACAGACGTGCCAAATTAGTCATTATAGATCTTGGTGATGATTTACATATAACCTTCCATCTTAAAATGACTGGCCGAGTGCTTGCGCATGAAAGTGCAACTTCTCCGGAAAAGCATACACGTGTTGTTTTTGATTTAACAGATGGCGGCTCCATCGAATTTCACGATACCCGTAAATTCGGAGAGGTCCGCGCGTTAAGTACGGAAGAACTGGAAGAATGGTCTTTTTACCGCAAGCTCGGGCCGGAGCCGCTTGAAACTTCTGTTTCAGATCTTGCTGAACGTTTGGTTGGAAAGAAAGCAAATATTAAAGGACTATTGCTGAATCAGTCCATAGTTGCCGGAATCGGCAATATTTATGCTGATGAGTCCCTTTTCCGCGCCGGCATTCATCCCAAAGCCAAGCCTTCAGATCTTTCAAAGCAGAGTCTTGAAAATTTGTTCGTAGAAGTTCAAAAGGTGCTGAAACAGGCAATCAGCGAGAACGGCAGCTCTATCCGCAATTATGTTGATGCAGGCGGGGATTCCGGCGGCTTTCAGAACAGTTTTAAAGTTTACGGCAAAAAGGGAGAATTATGCCCTCAGTGCGGCGAGCAGTTTGAAACCGGAACTGTTGCCGGACGCGGGTCGACTTTTTGTGCCAAATGCCAAAAAATGAGCGATTAACAAGTTTTTATTTATCGCCTCCGGCGGCATAAGACCGTTTTAATAGTTTTATGCCCGTATCCTATGACATTATCTAAAGCCCCAATTTAGCGGAGGCCTTTTTATATATGACAGCTGAATCAGCTAATATTGTTCGAAACGCTTCGGTTGTTGCCGGAGCGACTTTGCTTTCAAGGATACTTGGATTTGTCCGTGATTTGATTGTGGCTTTTGCTTTGGGGGCCGGGTTGCCTGCCGATGCTTTTTTTGTCGCATTTCGTATACCTAATCTGCTTCGCCGTTTATTCGGGGAAGGATCTCTCACCATGGCCTTTGTTCCGGTTTTCAGCCGTGTAAAGAATGAGCAGGGACAGGAAGCAGCATTTGATATGGCTCGTTCTGCGCTCGTCTGGTTACTGCTGATTTTAGGAGTGATAACTGTTTTGGCAATTGCGGGCGCAAAGCCGCTGGTTTTGATGATTGCGCCGGGTTTTGGTCGTAACCCTGAATTGATGTCCCTTACGGTATCTCTTTTAAGAATTTGTTTTCCCTATGTAATTTTTATTTGCGGTGTTGCGTTGTGCATGGGTATTTTGAACAGCATGGGCCATTTTCTGGCTCCTGCCCTTGCTCCGTGTGCATTGAATCTCGCGCTCATCGGCTCCGCACTCACCGGATATTACACCGGAAACAATGTTGCCGTATTTATGGCTTGGGGTGTTTTAATCGGCGGGCTTTTACAATGGTTTTTGCAGCAGCCGTATTTGCGAAAATTCGGTCTTTCATGGCGGGGAAGTCGCAGTCTTGCCAATCCCGGTGTTAAACGCATGGGTAAACTCATGCTGCCGACTGTTTTCGGAGCCGCTGTTTATCAGATTAACATTGTTTTAGGCACTCTTCTGGCCTCATTTCTGCCGGTGGGCAGTGTTTCATATCTTTATTATTCAGACCGTCTTGTGCAGTTCCCGCTTGGTGTTTTCGGAATTGCTGTCGGAACCGCTGCACTGCCGAGTCTTTCCGCTCTTTGTGCTAAAGGGAAAGACCGTGAGTTTGCTGAAACTTTGAAAAATACGGTAGGCTTGACTCTCTTTATCAGCCTGCCGGCAATGGCCGGGTTGGTGACTCTCGCCGAGCCGCTTATTCAGCTTCTTTTTCAGCGCGGAGCTTTTAATGCGATGGCTGTTACCGCAACGTCGCAGGCTTTGATGGCCTACGGGATCGGGCTTCCTTTTATCGCAATGTCCCGTCCTTTAGTTTCAGCTTTTTATGCTCAGGAAGATACTAAAACTCCCGTTAAAGTTGCGATCCTTTGCCTCGCGGCTAATGTGAGCATCGGTTATATTCTCATGCAGTCCATTGCTCATGTAGGTTTGGCTTTAGCTGTGTCCTGTTCCTCTATGCTTAATTTCTTATTACTAGCTGCTATCATGTGGCGCAGGACAGGAGTCTGTCCTTTGCCGTGGGCTGGTGCATCAAAAAGTCTTTTCCTCAGTTGTCTTGTCGGAGCAGGGGCTTGGTGTTCTGTTTCTTACGGGATATTATGGTTCTTGCTGATTCCGGTTTGGATACTGATTTACGGGGGCGGTTCTTTGCTTCTTAAATCTGATGACGCTTTGATACTGATGAATGCTCTGCGTCGCAGGAGAGCTTAGCACGTGAGTAGTGAGGCAAGGCAGAGGTTTCCGAAAGGGCTTAAGCAGCCGGAAACAGGATTCAGATTTTCTATAGATTCGTTGCTGCTCAGCAGCTTTGTGCCGGTTTCAGGGAAAACGGATATCCTTGATTTAGGTACAGGGTGCGGAGTTATCCCGCTGGGCATAGCGCTCAATAATCCGGATTCTGAGTTAAGCCTCACAGGCGTAGATATCAGCCCCGATATGCTAAAATCAGCTGAACAGAATATAAATTTGCTGGGCTTTGCTGATAAAATTAAAATTATCGAAGGGGATGTTTCAAATCCAATTTTTGCTCCTGCTGAAAGTTTTGACATGGTTGTGTCCAATCCTCCATATTGGTGTGAAGGAAGAGGGAGAGCCTGTCCTGACACGGATAGAAATAGAGCCAGATTTGAAGTTGAAACTGAATTAGAAGATTTTGTAAAGACCGCGGCGCGAATGGTCCGTTTTCGAGGCAAAGTCTGCTTTGTATTCATTGCGGAAAGAGTTACTCAACTTTTAGCCGCACTGGCTTATTTTAAACTGGAACCCAAAAGAATAAAATTTGTGCACAGCCGAATTGATCGTCCGGCTAAGGTGGTTTTAGTCGAAGCTGTTAAAAGAGGTAAATCCGGATTAATAGTTGAACAGCCTTTAATTTTATTCGATGAGAAAAAAGAAGGTTCAGTTTATCGACAAACTGCATTAAATTATTGTAAATTTATAGCTGTTTAATCTTTATAATTTTAAAATAACCTTAGTCTTACTAATAGGGTTTCCAAAGGGGATTATCCTCTTTGGTCCAGCTGAAAGCGAAATCTTATTCTTTTCTTATATAAAATGATTAAAAAAATTATCCTCAAAAATTTTCTGGCCCATGCACATACCGAGATAGAACTGGGACCGGGTATGACGGTGCTGACCGGTCCAAATAATAGTGGTAAATCCTCTGTTGTTGAGGCGTTGCGCTGTATTGCTACTAATCCGCTGCCAAAGCATTTTGTGCGGCACGGCGCAAAAGTTGCGCGGGTTGAACTTGAGATGGATGACGGGACAAAAGTTGCCTGGATTCGTAAAAAAGCGACCGCCTGGTATGAAATTACAAGACCCGGTGAGCAGGAGCATGAAACTTACGCAAAATTCGGGCGTAAGCCTCCTGAAGATGTGATGGCTATTTTACGTCTTAATCAGGTGTTGCTGGAAGGTGATAAGTTTTTAGATGTCCATATCGGAGATCAGCGTAAACCGATCTTCCTGCTTGACCAGCCTGCAAGTGTTGCGGCCCAGTTTTTTGCATCTTCATCGGAAGCATCACATCTGCTCGCTATGCAGACCGAGCTTAAGAGTCGCGTTAGAAATGCGAATCGTGATAAAAAGTTTCAGCAGGAAAAAATGGATTATATCGCAGCTGAACTTAATGAGTTGCAGGATTTACCAAAGGCTAATCTTGAGCTTGAAACTGCTCACGAATTAAAAGCGCGATCAGAAAAATTTTTAAGCGAAATTCCGCGTATTGAGGATTTATTAAATCGTAAAAATCAGCTCCAAAGTGAAAAAGTAAAGCTTACTGCGAAAGAGAAAAGTTTGTGCGGACTTGAAAAAGGTCCTGACCTTTTCCCTGTAAGGGGGCTTGAGCAAACAAATTTGCAGCTTGGAAATTTCCGCCATCAGAGCTCAAACCTGAAAAGCAGGGCACACAGTTTAGAAGAACTTGCGGAGCCGCCTCAACTTTTTCCTGTTAAAGATTTGGAATTAAAAATTGTACGCTATAAGCAACTCTCTTCAGCAGTAAAGGCTCAAAGTAAGAGACAAAAAGTTCTGTCATTACTGGCATCTCCTCCTATGGTGGAGAATCTTTCAGCTCTTTGCGCAACCATCAGCAATATTGTACGCAACAAAATTTTTGCCGAAAATATTTCCCGCAGAGCACAGGCTTTAAAGCCGTTAGCTTCTGCTCCTGAACTGTTTGATAATTCAAATTTAATCCAGATAATCGGTAGTATCAATTCTCTTAAAAAAAGTCAGGAACAGTCGAGATGTGTACTGGAAAAACTGGAAGAATCCAGAGTGATGCTTGAATCTAAAATTAAAAAAAGATTAGCCGAAATAGGCAGTTGCCCGCTGTGCGGAAATGAACTCACTGCGGATAAACTTATCGGAGAAATCGGTCATGAATCTTGAGCATATACAAGCTGACGGGCTTTTTTTGATTGGTGATCCGCATATTGCGGCAACTCCACCCGGACAACGTTTAAGCTCTTATACTTCAGATATTCTGGATAAACTGGAAGCGTGTCTAAAACGGTCAAAAGAATTGAACCTTGTTCCGCTTATTTTAGGTGATCTTTTTCATTGGCCTCGTGACAATTCAAACAGTTTATTGGTAGATTTAATCGCTTTGTTCGGTCCGTATAAACCCTTTGTGCTTATCGGCAATCACGACAAGTATCAGGCCAGATTTACACCTGATGTTTCAATGGCCGTACTGGACGCTGCAAATGTTGTCAGATTGATGAGCGAACCGGGACCGGCTTTTGTGCTTGAAACTCCTGAAGGAAATGTTCTCGTAGGCGCAAGTCCTGACGGATTTCCTATTCCTAAAGAATTTGAGCGTGAGGAGTTTGAGAGGGAGAATGGTAAATTCATCAAGGTCGTATGGGTTGCTCATCATAATGTGGCTTTCCCAAATTATAAAAAGCCTCATTATGCCATTAAAGAAATTCCCGGAATTGACTGGCTGATAAACGGTCATATTCATGGTCCGCGCCCAAGTAGTACCGCAGGCGGAACAACATGGGCTAACCCCGGTAATATATCACGTATGGCGTTTACCAGGCTTTCATTAGAGCGCAAGCCGCAAGCAACAATCTGGACTCCGCACTGTACTGACCTGGAAAGATGGGACATCCCGCATCGCGGTTTTTACGAGGTCTTTCCAAATCAGGAATTTTTGCCGGAGCAGGATGATGCAGACGCGGCTGAATCCAAGTTTTTGCAGGGTCTTGAGAGACTTGCATGGAAGAGAACCCATGAAGGTTCAGGTCTTAAACAATTTTTGGAAGAGAACATTGATCCTGATCAGCCGGAAAGTAAGCTGATTTGGGATTTATATACGGAGGTAACGGATGGCAACAGGTAACGCAGTAAATGATAATGGACTTGAGCAGGAACTTAATCTGCTTAAACAGCAATATGAAAGACTCCGTGAGGATAAAGTCCGTACTGAGCAGAATCTTGATAATATAGGCAGGCAACTTGCCGAGCTGGAAGAACAAGCCGCTCAGCAATACGGAACATCCGATCCTGAAAAACTCAGTCAGTTGCTTGAAGAAAAAAGAACTGAAAATTCCAGACTCGTCGCAGAATACAGGGCGCATATTACTTCTATCGTAGACGGGCTGCAGAAGCTTGAAAACGGTGGCGGACAATAGCTGTGAATTTCAGTGAAGAACTTCCTTCTTTAGAGTCTCTTGAGCGCAGAGCCGGACAACTTACAGCAAAAGCATCCGCACGAGCTGATGACTGGATTAAGCTGCGAGCTGGAATTCAGAAGATTGATGAATTCCTTCAAATAGCTCCTGAAGCTGAAAAGAGGATGGAAGAGCTTACAACTGCACTGTTCGGAGAGCTTCTAAGCGAGCTTGAAACAAATCTCACCCACGCTATAAGAGAGATTCTCGGGCAGGAGCGCGAGGTCAAAGCGATTGCTTCTATCCGCGATAAAAAACTGCAGGTTGATTTTCAGATTCTCAATCAGGGCGGCGAGGAAGATATCATGGTCGGACAGGGCGGTTCTGTCTGCAACATCCTTTCTGTAGGGCTCAGGCTCATTGCTCTTTCAAGGCTTAATCCTGAGTTACATCGTCCTTTTCTTGTGTTAGATGAACAGGATTGCTGGTTAAGACCTAATCTTGTACCTAGGTTCATGGAGCTGATAAGCATTATTGCGAAAAGGCTTGATTTTCAGGTGCTGGTCATAAGCCATCACCCTCTGGAACTTTTTGCAAACAGCGCGGAAAGTATCCTTGCACTTGAGCCGGATCGAGAATCCGGCGTTAAGATAGAAAGAGTTAAATAGCAGCTGGTTACGCTTAAATTAGGGCGTGTTTGGTTTTACTGGTTGTTTGTGTTCTTTTGGGGTATATTTTCAAAAGTTCAACTATTAACCACCTTGGAGCCGTATGGGAAGGGAAGACGGACTTAGACGAATTTTGGATATCCCTCTTGAAGTAAAAGTTGAGATGGGACGTACAAAACTGTTGGTTAACGAAATCATCCAGTTCGGTCAGGGAACTGTGATCGAGTTACATAAGCTTGCTGGCGAACCTCTGGATATGTATGTGGAGGGTCGTTTGGTCGCTCGTGGAGAACTCGTTGTTATCAATGAAAATTTCGGATTCAGAATCACTCAGATAATCACACCTGAAGAGCGTATTAAAAGCCTTGGTCTTTGATTTAAATAAATTCTTTTTTGTCGGTTTTCGCCCCCGATTTCCGGGGGTTTTGTTTTTTCAAGATTAATATTATTTCGAATCTTTGCCGCCTTGTTATAAACTTCGACAGGCTCGGATAAAATTATCCTCGTAAGGAGGTCCTCTTAAGTGTCATCATTATCGAATTCTTTTAAAAATAAGCCTATGATCTGGGCTGTCATAATAATTGTTTTCACAACCTTCGCGCGGATATGGTTTTTAGGGTCAGGTCAGCTTAATCTTGTTCAGGATGAAGCGCAGTATTGGGACTGGACCCGCAACATGCAGCTTACCTATTATTCCAAAGGACCGCTGATAGCCTGCATTATTTCGACGTGGACTTTCGTTTTCGGCAACACTGAATTCGGAGTTCGTTTCGGATCTGTCGTAGGCTCTATGCTGACTCAGATTGTCCTTTTCTGGGGAATGGCAAAACTCTGGAAACGCCCCGGAGCTGCCGTCTGGACGCTCATTATTTATAATTCCATGCCGGTTTTTCTCGCGCTTGGAATACTTATGACTACAGATAACCCGTTTATTCTGTGCTGGACATGTGCTTTATTTGCTTTATATTCCGCAACCATTCCTTATCCTCCGGGCCTTGAGCGGGACTCAAATGAATCCCGAAAGCTTCCTTTTGTTCTTATCGCTGTATTCCTTGCTATAGGCATACTTGCAAAATATACAATGCTAGGTTTCATAGGACTTTCAATCTTTTATGCATTGATTTTGCTTAAGAAAGAAGGACTTCCAAGCGGATTTTTCAAGAAGCTGCTTGCAGCTCTCGGATCAGGTGTTTTTATCGGTTTTCTGCCCACCTTGATCTGGAACTGTCAGAATAATTTTGTGGGATATAAGCATGTTCTATATCTGATTGGAGCTGAAGGTTCAAAAGCTTCACAGCTTATCAGATTTGATAGAGTGCTGCCTTACCTAGGAGAACAAATCGGCATGGTCAGTCCATGGTGGTTTGTTTTTATGGTTATTGGCGGATGCAGCGCAATCGCTGTTGTTGTTAAGAAAAAACCTAAAAATATATTAGGATTAAGCAATAAACAGGGCGCACTGCTTGCCGTTTTCTTTATTCCTGTATGGCTTTTCTTTTTTATATGGAGTTTTCACGCCAAGGTTCTCGGCAACTGGGCAGTTATTTCATATGTGGCAGGTGTAATGCTTGCCGGTCTCAGTTTCGATCACTTCTGGAGTAGAAGGGGACATTTACGGTCTGTCTGGTTGTTCCTCGGTATATTGATATTTTTACTGCTTCATTTTCAGAATCTTGTTCCAATACCTGATAATCTTAATCCGGCTCATCGTCTTAAGGGATGGACAGATCTGGGTGAGCAGGTGGTGAATCTCGAAAAAACACAGTTTAAAGACCCTTCAAAGGTTTTTATAATGAGTGAACAGTATGATATGACAGCAGCATTGGCCTTCTATGTCCCGGGGCAGCCCCGCACTTACTGCGCATGGATAGACAGGCGTATGAATCAGTATGACCTGTGGGCAGGGCCGCAAGATAAGATAGGATGGGATTCTATCTATGTACTTAAAGATTTTAAAGAAAGTCCGGATAGAGAGCTTGTGAAAATGTTTAAACGCATTAGCCCTCCTATTCATTTACAGACTACTTTCCGAGGTAAACCTGCACGTAAATTCACAATTTTTCTGTGCTATGATTACAAAGGTTACTGGCCCAGAGATAAACGGCTCAGATTTTAAAGTCTTGATCCATTAAATCAATTACAAAATCCCCTCAGAGGCAATCTGCCTCTGAGGGGATTTTGTTGTGAAACGATCATTGCAATGCTGAGATAACCGTTTTTTTCGTAGAAATATGAAAAAAAGGGAAATATTTTTTTCAGCCACGTTTGTGGTTGCGATCCTTTTGGTTGCTCATGAGTGATTATTTTGTCTGTAATTTTAATGAACTTGATGCATGTTGGAGTGTTGTTGCAGATAAATGTGAGCAGGAATGACAATCTTTGACTTTTTTTGACAAACTGTGTCATAGGATACTAATTGTAGTGTAATAATGAAAAATTAGGATAAGTCTTTGACTCCGTCGCCTACTCTCTACACGGTGCGTGAGATCGCTGATACGCTTCGAATCCACTCCAGAACGGCTTACAGGCTGATTCAGGAAGGGAAGATTCGCGGTATCAAAGTAGGGAGCCAATGGCGCGTACCTGAAAGCTCTTTGCTGGAATACATTGAGTCTGCGTTGCAAGCACCGCGGAGCAAAGAAAAAGACGAAAAGACCGGTTCTAAACAACTGAAACTGCCCATTTAAGCAAAACTGGTGGACGTGATCATGAAAAAAAAAGGAAGACTTAAGCGAGTCAATTTAGAAAACGACTTCGGTGGTCCGATTTCTTTTGCCGGAAAGCTTGAAAACGAGGCCATGAATTACTGCGAGCGGAGCGGTGAGCTTGTTTCAGAAAAAATTTACTTAAGCGAAAAAGGTCGCACCGGATATTCTGTGTCCTCCAGAAAAGGGGATGAGCGCGAAAAACGTGCTTATTTAATGGAAGATCAAGGTGAAATGTGTCTGGTTTCAAATGGATCTATTCTGCTGGGAGTGGATACAGAAAACCTGATTACCTTTTTTGCCAAGGTTTTAGACGAACAAGCATCAGAAAAATCCGTTGATGAGTTGGAGTATATCCGCAAACAGCTTGAAGCTGTTAACGAATAATCTGACAGCCTATAAAGATCGGCGTCCTTAACAGACGCAGTTGCTACAAGAGAAATTTTAATTAAGGGGAAGCCGTATCGGTTTTCCCTTAATTTTTTTAACAGGCAGCCTAGTTTTATCTTCAATAAAATAAACGCCTGCTTCAGAGATTGCAGTGGTAGTTCTTTTTATCACTGTTCCATCGTCACGGCTAAGAACAAGTGTTTTGCCAAGGGGTGGGCCTAAAAAGATCGAGGCATCATTTTGATGCATACGAACTTTGGCAACCAGAAAAAATCACAATTAGAATTAATAAAAAACTAATTGATGTGAATTTCCACTTTTGCGCCAGTCCATGGATTATTAAGTGTTGCCCCACAACCAACATTACATCATCACATGCTGAAATGAAAAAAGAAATGCCCCGCCGAAAAATAGCGACACAAAAAAGATCCATGCCGGTTGCAGGAAGAAACAAATTACCCCCACAATCTTAACCCAGCCGTGTACACCGCCGGTATCTTCCAGAATCATGCGGGTGTTCTGGCTTGGATACATAGACATTATGCCAGCGATTTTAGAGGTGGTATCGCGGTAATAAAAAAAGTACGCACTGAGACCGTACCCGAGCTGGGCAATCAGATTTCCAAAAGGAAGAAAGCCTACTAAAAATGTGACAAAAGCCCAGAAATACATTTTGCGGTACAAAAACCACCAGAACCCGAACAAAAATGCAGGCCAGTGCCATGTGGCGACAAAACCATCACGCAGTGATTGAAACTTGGCGAAATTAAATAGATATTTCCCTGCATTAGGACCTATAAAACTTGCATAATCATCTGTACTTATCACGTTCATAATATATTCTCCGAAGTCTTTTGAATTATCATTGTTTTATCTAAAATCTAACATTACCTGATTCATGCCGTACGTTGAAAAATTTGGCAATCCCGATAGATCTGATATTTCCCGCAAAGCTTGCTTTTTTTGACATTCACAGCATATTGGACTAACGAAATTTGGTTCCACGCTCCGAACCAATTTAGAGCCTGTTTTGTTACTAATTACCTTGGAAATAAGCAAAGAGAAGAGTTATGGCAAAAATACAAAAAATAAAAGGTGTTGCAGACCTTTTTCCTGAAGAAAGTGCAAAATATGCCTTCATGGAAAGAACCGCCAGAGAAGTTTTTTCAGCTTACGGTTACGGCGAGCTTAGAATTCCGATTCTGGAAAAAACTGAACTTTTCTGTCGTTCCATCGGTGAAGAAACCGATGTTGTACAAAAAGAAATGTACACTTTTCCTGACCGCAAGGGCCGCTCTTTAACCATGCGCCCCGAAGCCACAGCCGGAGTCGTCCGCGCTTACGTGGAAAATAAAATTTACCAGCCGGGCAAAGTAACCAAGCTTTACACTTACGGCCCCATGTTTCGCTACGAAAGACCGCAGGCAGGCCGCATGCGCCAGTTCCATCAGCTTGATGCAGAAATTTTCGGAGCCAGCGAACCTCAGGCTGATGCAGAAGTACTGCTCATGCTCGCAACTTTTCTAAATAAAATCGGTCTGGAAAAACTTTCCTTTGAGCTTAACTCTCTTGGATGCCCGGAATGCAGACCGCTTTACCGCAAAGCTCTTGATGACTTTTTTAACAGTATAAATAAAGAAGAGCTTTGTGAAGACTGCCAGCGTCGCGTAAATTCCAACCCGCTCAGAGTTCTGGATTGTAAAAATAAAAAATGCGCAGAACTGACAAAAGATGCTCCCTCCATACCTGACCACCTTTGCGGAGATTGCAGAGATCACTTTGATGCGGTAATTGCTCTTATCAATGAAGCCGGACTGGTCTACACTCTCAATCCTCGCCTTGTACGCGGGCTTGATTACTATCAAAGAACAGCTTTTGAAGTCACATCCGGTGATATCGGTGCGCAGACAGCAGTAGCAGGCGGAGGTCGCTATGACGGGCTTGTTGAGAGCCTTGGTGGGCCTAAACAGGTTCCCGGCATAGGTTTTGCCTGCGGAATGGAAAGACTCGCCATGCTGCTAAGCGGTAATTTTGAAGAAAAACTTGATTTCTATGTAGCTCTGGTTGATCAGAGGGCTGCCGGAGACGCCTTGATTTTTGCAGAAAAACTGCGCAAATCAGGACTCAAAGGTGAAGCGGCTTTTGTCGCCACCAGCATGAAAAGTCAATTACGTCAGGCCAACAAGCTTGAAGTAAAGAAATGTTTTATATTCGGAACTGATGAAGTTGAAAACGGAACGGTTACTGTCAAAGACATGATTGAAGGCGGACAGGAATCCCTGCCACGCGACGAATATTTCAAATAAAATCCCGGGAGAGACTATAACAATGTCTGAACAAACAGAAGAGCGCAGTTACGACGAATACAGAGTTATTGAAGACCTTGGCGGTTGGAAAAGAACTCACAACTGTAATGAAGTAACTGCAAAAAATCTCGGTGAAGAAGTCCTGCTGATGGGCTGGGTTCAATTTCGCCGCGATCACGGCGGCCTGATTTTTATTGACCTGCGTGACCGCGAAGGGCTTACACAGGTTGTTTTCAGCCCCGAACACAACACAGATGTTCATGAACGCGCTCACGCTATCCGTTCTGAATATGTTGTTGCTATTAAAGGAAATGTCAGATTGCGCCCAGATGGCATGGTCAACAAGAACCTGACTACAGGCGAAGTTGAAATCATCGTTGACGAGTGGAAGCTTCTTAATACTTCCGAAACTCCTCCCTTCGCTATTGAAGATCGTACTGACGCGGCTGAACAGCTCCGTCTTAAATATCGCTTTTTAGACCTGCGCCGCCCTATCCTTGCCAAGAATTTTATTCTGCGCAACAAAGCTGCACAGTCAGTTCGCCGCTATCTGGACGGACTCGGATTCCTTGAAGTTGAAACACCTGTTCTGACTAAGAGTACCCCTGAAGGCGCGCGTGACTTTCTGGTCCCGAGCCGCATGAACAACGGTGAATTTTACGCTCTTCCGCAGTCTCCGCAGCTCTTTAAGCAGATGCTCATGGTTTCCGGCCTAGACCGTTATTTCCAGATTGTTAAATGTTTCAGAGATGAAGATCTGCGCGCAGACCGTCAGCCTGAATTTACTCAGATTGATATTGAAATGAGCTTCACTGACGAAGAAACAATCATGAACATGGCTGAAAACATGATTCGTACTGTTTTCAGTGAAACAATTGCGAAAGAACTTCCTGCAGCGTTCCCGCGCATGACCTTCGCAGAAGCAATTAGAGATTACGGTGTTGATAAACCGGACGTTCGTTTCGACCTGAAACTTCAGGAAGCAACTGAAATATTCAAAGGTTCAGACTTCAAAGTTTTCAGTAAATCCGAACTGGTTAAAGTTCTGCGTGTTCCCGGCGGAGCGGAACTCAGCCGTAAAGAAATAGACGAATACACAAAGTTTGTTGAAATATACGGTTCAAAAGGTCTTGCATGGATCAAAATCAAAGAAGACGGCGAATGGCAGTCACCAATCGTTAAATTCTTCAGCGAAGATGAAATAGCAAAACTCAAAGAACTTACCGGAGTACAGCCCGGAGACATCCTCTTTTTCCAGGCCGGATCAGCAGATATTGCCAATACCGCACTTGGTTCACTGAGGCTTAAACTCGGCGAAAGATTCGGACTCATTGATGAAAGCGCATTTGCTCCGTTATGGGTTACCGACTTCCCGCTGCTTGAGTACAATCCTGAGGAAAAACGCTATGTTGCAAGACATCATCCTTTTACCTCTCCGCAGGTCGGACAGATGGACACAATAACCGAAAATCCGGACGCAGCTCTTGCACGTGCATATGATATCGTAATCAACGGTTACGAAATCGGCGGCGGTTCAATCCGTATCCATACACCGGAAATGCAGCAGAAAATGTTTTCAGCCTTAGGTATCGGTGAAGAAGAAGCCCGCTCCAAATTCGGCTTCCTCATGGACGCTCTCAAATTCGGAGCACCGCCTCATGGTGGTATTGCCTTTGGTCTGGATAGACTTATTATGATATTATGCGGAGCAAAATCCATCAGAGACGTTATCGCCTTCCCTAAAACCCAGAAGGCGACCTGCCTGATGACGGAAGCACCGTCTGCTGTTGCAAGCACACAACTTCGTGAGCTTGGAATCAGACTTCGCGAAAAGAAAGAAGCCTAAAAAACGGGCGTCTTTACAAATTAAATGATTAAAAGATAACACTCCGGCCTGTATAGAGCAGGCCGGAGTGGAAATGTCGCTAAGACACCATTATATGCCTTAAATAACTACGGAGTTCCGAAACAACTTTATGTGCGGAATATCCAAAGGGAATCTCAAGTACGATGAAACTCGATATTCTTAAATATCCTGATCCTAATCTTGCAGAGAAATGCGCTGTTGTTGAAAAAATTACTCCTGAGCTGAAAAAACTCATCGATGACATGGTTGAGACTATGTACGAAGATGACGGAGTAGGACTTGCCGCGCCGCAGATCGGAGAAAAGATCCGCCTGATCGTTATTGATCCGTCAGGCCCTAAAAACAGAGAAGATCTGCAAATAATTATCAACCCTGAGATTATTGCCAGCGAAGGCAAAGTTGATTCCGAAGAAAGCTGCCTGTCCTGCCCTACTTTCAGTTGCGTTATCAAGCGCAGCGAAAAAGTTACCGTGACCGGAATGGATGAAAACGGTAATGATCTAAAAATCGAAGCCGATGAATTTTTGGCTATCGTTCTGCAGCATGAAATAGATCACCTCGACGGAACTCTCATTGTCAACAGAGTGGGCCGTCTAAAAAAATCAATGTACGATAAGAAGATTAAAAAATGGCAGCAACAAGAGAAGATCGACGCTGGCGAATAGTTTTCATGGGTACTCCGGATTTCGCCTCCACCACTCTTGAATATCTTCAGGAATGGGACGGTTGCGATGTAATCGGAGTCTATACCCAGCCGGACCGGCCATGCGGACGCGGCCATAAACTTAAGCCTTCCCCTGTGAAAGAAGCAGCATTGAAACACAGTATTCCCGTGTTTCAGCCGCTGAATTTCAAAGACAAGGCCGATGTGGAACTATTGCGTTCACTGAAACCTGATTTCCTTGTTGTGGCTGCATATGGACTGATCCTCCCGCAGGAAGTTTTGGATATACCTGCGGTAATGCCTCTCAATGTACACGGTTCCCTGCTCCCTAAGTACAGAGGAGCTGCGCCCATTCAGCGTTGCATTCAGAACGGAGATATCGCTACCGGCATCACCATTATGAAAATGGAGGCAGGACTTGATACAGGTCCGATGCTTCTTCAGCAGGCGCTCGGGATTGCATGGAACGACTACGCAGGCAAAATTCATGATGAGCTGGCCGCTATGGGCGGTCCTTTGGTCATGGAAACAATTTCCCGCTATCAGGAAGGCAGACTCGCTGTAATGACGCAGGATGATGAACTTGCCACTTACGCCGCCAAGCTTACCAAAAAAGACGGATTAATAGACTGGAATAAAGATGCAAAGGAAGTGCATAATCAGATTCGCGCTATGCATCCTTCCCCCGGTGCATATTTCTTTTGGCAGCCAGATGATGAAAAAAGCGAGGGCAAAGAGCCACTGCGCTTAGTAGTAACTCCCGGCAAAGTCAGCGATAAAGACTCCGGGAACTACACTCCGGGCACAATCATCGGAGAATCTGACGGATTTCTGGAAATAGCTTGCAAAGATAAAATTTACCTTGCAGAAAAAGTAAAACCTGCAGGGAAAAAAGACATGGACGGACGTGCCTTCATGTGCGGATATATGAGCAATTTGCGTACACAGCCAACTAATACGGAGTCTTTATCCTCCGGTTCGGATTGCTAAAAGTGAGTGTTGAAAAAAAATCTAAAAAAAGATTATTCATCGGCCTGATTACCGGCACGAGCTTTTTGCTCTGCCTGTTTCTAGCTTCGCTATGGTATGTGCCGTATGTGGGGATATCCTCCTTCGGACCATGGGCTGCATGGATACTTGGTATAGTCGTTACAGCACTTATACTGCTTGTCGGATGGGCTTATCTGGCCTTGTTGGCGAGTATAGTTCTTGGGAAGACATTTCCTTTTTCTAAAAAAGCTCGCGGCCTGACAATAAAGCTGTTTCTTCCGCTGATGACGATACTTGGAAGAATTTTCGGCCTGTCCAAACGTAAAATCAGAGCTTCCTTTATTAAGGTCAACAATGAGCTGGTGCAGTCAAAAGCCGGAACATGCGACCCTGATAAAATTTTAATGCTTACGCCTCACTGTCTGCAAAACAGTAAATGCGATATGCGCCTTACTTATGATGTGGACAACTGCAAACGCTGCGGACTTTGTACCATAAAAGGTCTTCTGGAACTCCGCGATAAATACGGAGCACACTTCGCGGTTGCAACAGGCGGAACCATTGCAAGACGTATTGTTGTCGAAAAAAGGCCGCAGCTTATCATTGCTATAGCCTGCGAACGCGACCTTGCCAGCGGAATTCAGGACACTTATCCGCTACCGGTCTTCGGAGTCCTCAACGAGCGTCCGCACGGCCCTTGTCTTGATACTCAAGTGTCTATTATAGCAGTTGAAAATGCACTGCGTAAATTTATTAAAGCTGAAAAACTACCTGCGGATGCAGACAAGAATGTCGGCATGACGCCACTTAGCGGCCTCTAAAAAACGGAAATTATCTGATGAAAAATATATCCTTGCCGGGTCCCAGAGGGCTGGCTTTTGATTGTGTATCCAAAGCTCTTGATAGTGGAATGGATGCTCAGGCCATACTGGACTCAGCCCTTTCATCAAATGATCTGGCTCAACGTGACCGCGGCTTTATTACCGAAATTTTATACGGCTATCTACGGATGCGAATCCGTCTGCAACATGTTCTGGGCTGTTTTCTCTCCAGACCTGAAGGGCTTCCTGCTCCTGTTCTGCAGGTACTTGGAATTGCTTCCTACGAAATTCTGCATATGGATGTTCCAGCCTATGCTTCCGTAGACTGGGGTGTTGATTCTGTTAAACGGCTTACTCAGGGAAAACTTGGAGGTCTCGCCAATGCGGTGCTGCGTAAAGTGGCAAGACTAGCTGAGGACGGCGTAGATATCGAATTTTTCCGCAGAAATATTCATGATGAAATGAAAGCTCTAGCTGCCTACTACGCGTGTCCGCAGTGGATTGTTGAGCTTTGGATTGACAGTTACGGCAGAGATACAGCTATTAAATACCTTGAGGCTCAAATTTGTCCTCCTGCAGCCGGATTTGCAATTGATACTTCAGATGATGCCGGACAAGCGGCGGCGGCTACCATGCTCATGGAAAAAGAATTTATTGCTTCTGACGGCGAAGGTTTCGCCTTTCACTCAGGAGTTCGCCCCGAAGCACTAAGCGGGCTTTCGGAAAAAGTTCTTACCAGACAAAGTTACGCGGCAAGAGTGGCGCTTTCCATACTTGAACCTTCAAGCTGGCCGACACCGGTGTGGGACGGCTGTTCAGGGCGCGGCGGTAAATCCCGTTACTTGATGCACAACGAAATTTCACCGGTTCTTGCCAGTGATCCAAATATCGGCAGACTCAGTGCACTTAAAAAAGAATTTCCTAAAATTTCAGCGTTCAGAGGATCTGCAATCAATCCTCCGCTGGCTCATGAATCAATCGGAACCGCGCTCTTGGATGTTCCTTGCTCAGGTCTTGGGGTTTTATCAAGAAGACCGGATACCAAGTTCAAGCGTTCCCTTGAAGATACGGAATCTCTGGTTCTTTTGCAGTCTAAAATACTTGATAACGGCTGGAAAACAATTCGTAAGGGTGGATTTTTAGCATACATAACCTGCACACTCAATCCGGCAGAGAATAATGAGCAAATCGCTAATTTTTTAAAGAAAAATAAAGATGGACGTCTAAAAAAGGAATGGACTACATCTCCTGATTCACAGCTGAAAGAATTTTTCTATTCTGCCCTGCTGGAAAAGATATAGATAGAATCTTACTATTTACTACGTTATTTAAAGCAACTATTCTGAAAGAGTAGTTGCTTTTTTAATAAGAATCAGTTTCAAAAAGAGATATTTATTCCTACCTACGCTTTGGACTGCATGTTTCTGATATAATCAAGAAATTTTTGTGCTTCCGGGTGGTCAGCATTAATGCTGAGAGCTTTTTCTAAATGCTCAACACTTTTATCAAACAATCCTTTCTCAAAATACGCACGAGCCATGTTATAGTGCAGGTTCTCATCATTTGGAGACATTTCAAGCGCCCTGTTATAATAATCTATGGCTTGATCCTGCATACCTGTTTTTCTCAGGTTGATACCGAACTCATTGAAAAGGTGCTTATGTTCAGCTTCAAAAGCAGCATCGAGCCCGACAAGCCTTTCAAATATATCATTAGCTTTGCTGGATTCTCCACGCTCCATGTAGGTAAGACCCAGCCCGAAGTTTGCCCGGACATTATCTTCATCTACGCCCAGTGCATTTTGAAATTCAAATTCAGCACTGTACGTGGCTCCGGCCTGCCTTGCTTTTTCTCCGCGCTGCACAGCCCCGCTAAGTTCCTGCATTTTAGGATATACGGTTGAAACATAAAATTCAGGCTCAGGGGAATATTTTGATAAAAATTCTTCCATTGTAACCGTAGTCTTCGGACCGGAAGGGACATAGTTGGTGCTTAGCGCCTGAACTTCCAGACTTCCGTCATCTTTTTCTTCCGCCATCCAATACATTTTACTGATGGTTCGACGCACGGTTGTTCCTGTTCCAATCTTCTGCACATTTTGACTGGAAAAAACACCTTGAATCTTCTTTCTATCTTTATTCTCTTCTGCTGCGCCCATTAATATTTCCTTGATTATTTCAAAACTTTGAGAACAAACATAGATAATTTTTAAAAAGAAGGCCACTAACAAATTCTATCAAAAGGCATGAATCCGGATCTGCTACAGCGAATTATGAAATTATCTTATAAATTGCGCTTTAACATACATTTTTGTAACAGTACTGTACAACCTGCCGCTAAGATACCATTTCTCTATGGCATTTCAGCCCGGTTAAACTGAATAATGACAAATTAATATTGTTAATGTAAGTACTCATCACAAAAGACTTTACAATCACCTGTACACAATCCCGTGTAGAGCAGAAACAGACCAGCAGAGGGCAGTATGACAAAAACTATAATAGGACACCGTATTAAAACTTTCCGAGAAAAGCAGAATATCAGTCTTCAAGAGTTCTCAAAACGTACTGGCCTTGGCATCGATTTTCTCGAAGCACTTGAAGAAAAAGATAAGTATACTTCGCTCGGCCCGCTGCTGAAGATTGCAAGAGCTCTCGGTGTAAGACTCGGTACTTTTCTTGATGATCACATCAGCAAAGATCCACTCATTATCAGGTTAGATGAACGTCAGCAGGAACTTACCATGCATCCTGATGATGAAACAGCTGCTTCTCTGAAATACTTTGCCCTTGGTAAAGGAAAAACAGACCGTCACATGGAGCCTTTCTTCATTCAAATTGAACCTAGTAATGAAGAGCATAAGCTTACTTCTCACGAAGGAGAAGAATTTATAATTGTTGTTTCCGGACAGCTTGAAGTTGTTTACGGCAAAGAAACATCAATTCTGGAAGCCGGTGACAGCACATATTACAACTCTGTAGTTCCTCACAGTGTTGCAGCTTACGGCGACAGCAAGTGCGAAATTTACGCAGTCCTGTATTTCCCTGAATAAGAGATTAAAGTGGAGAATAACATGGAAAAATCACATCTCAGGGAAATAACTCTCGGTGCTCTTCTTGATGAGACCGTCGAAAAATGGCCTGACAATGAAGCTGTTGTCTACGTTGATCGGGATTTCAGAGCAACTTACCGTGAATTCGGAACAATGGTTGATGATCTGGCTATGGGGCTTATGGCTCTAGGTATCAAAAAAGGTGAAAAAGTAGCGATATGGGCAACAAACGTCCCTTACTGGGTAGCTTTGCAGTTTGCCACAGCCAAAATCGGAGCGATTCTTCTTACAGTTAATACTTTTTACCGCACGACTGAGCTGGAATATCTTCTCAAGCAATCCGAATGCGAGAACCTAGTCATAATCGACGGTTTCAGAGAAATTGATTACATCAACACAACCTATGAACTAATCCCTGAACTGCGTACTCATGAAAGGGGTTATCTTCAAAGTGATAAATTCCCTGACCTTAAAAGAGTTTTCTTTCTGGGACAGGAAAAGCACCGCGGCATGTACTCCATGCCTGAAGTTATAAACCTCGCTGCAGTTACTTCCGACGAAGAATATGAAGAAAGACAAGCATCCCTGAATCCTCATGATGTTATCAATATGCAGTACACCTCCGGAACCACAGGGTTCCCCAAAGGTGTACAGCTCACACACTACAATATTGCTAACAACGGATACTGGATCGGAGAAAATCAGGGGTTTACGTCAAACGACAGGCTTTGTCTGCCTGTTCCACTCTTCCACTGCTTCGGTTGCGTGCTCGGTGTGCTTGCCGCCGTCAACCACGGCACGACACTGGTCATCCTTGAAGGATTTGATCCGCTATTAGTCATGGCTTCCATTGATCAGGAAAAGTGCACGGCTTTATACGGCGTGCCTACAATGTTCATTGCTATTCTTGACCACAAACTTTTCAATAAATTCAATTACTCCTCCCTGCGCACCGGAATCATGGCCGGTTCTCCATGCCCTGTTGAAGTTATGAAAACGGTCATGGACAAAATGAACATGAAAGACATCACTATCTGTTACGGCTTAACCGAAGCATCACCGGTTATGACGCAGACTCGTATGGACGATGATCTAGAACGCAGAACTGCTTCCGTAGGCCGCGCTATGCCTGAAATTGAAGTTGCGATTATCCACCCTGAAAGCGGTAAGAAATGCACTTACGGCGAAACAGGTGAAATCTGCTGTCGCGGCTACAATGTTATGAAAGGATACTACAAAAACCCTGAAGCCACTGCGGCTAATATTGACATTAACGGCTGGCTCCATTCCGGCGACCTCGGTGTTATGGATGAGCAGGGCTATGTCGCTGTTACCGGAAGGCTCAAAGATATGATTATTCGCGGCGGAGAAAACATCTACCCGCGTGAAATTGAAGAATTCCTGTACACAATGGACGGCATACTGGATATTCAAGTTGCCGGAGTTCCAAGTGAAAAATTCGGGGAACAGGTAGGGGCATTCATCATTCTTAAAGACAACGTTGAGATGACTCCTGAAGATGTTGCAGACTATTGCAGAGGAAAAATATCGAAGTATAAAATTCCTAAATTCATTGCGTTCATTGAAGCTTACCCCATGACAGCCAGTGGCAAAATTCAAAAATATAAGCTCAGAGAACTTGCTAGAGAAATGTTCCCAGATGCTTAAAAAACAAAGAAAACTGCATTTTAAAAATCTTTTAATCTGAATTACCAGATTAAATTATAAATTTACGGGGATTTTTATCAAGATCAGTAAAGTCCCCGTTTTTTTAATATGATCCATCAATTCAGGGAGGCTGCTGCATGAGTAATAATAAGGCATACAAGGAAATTGCTCCGCGACTCAGAGGGATTAGAGATGCTGTGGATATGACTACAACGCAGCTGGCGGAAAAAGTCGGTGTAGAACCGTCTCTGGTTGAAAAATATGAATCAGGTGAACATGAAATCCCTGTCAGTTACCTAATGGACGTTGCACACGTCTGCGGTGTGGATCTCACTGTCCTTATTTCCGGCAATGAATCCCATCTGACGAACTACGCTCTTGTACGCAAGGGTAAAGGGTTCAGTGTAGACAGGCGTAAAGACTACGACTACAAAAATCTTGCTTCAACCTTTGTCGGCAGGCGCATGGAACCTTTCATGATTGAAGTTCCGGCTAAAAAGCCTGAGGATATGAATTTTACCACACATCGCGGGCAGGAATTCATTTATGTTCTGGAGGGCAAGTTGGAGCTGAGGCTTGATGACAGTATACTGATACTTGAAGCCGGAGACTCCTTATACTTCGACTCCAATACCCCTCATGCTATGCGCGGTTTAGACGAAAAATCCGCCCGTATGCTGGACGTAATTTTATAATTCAGTCAGGAGCATCACATGCAGAAAATGAATTTCAGCTCCTACTCGGAGTTCTGTGAAAAGTACAAAGTTGAAGTCCCCGATAATTTCAACTTTGCTTTCGATGTAGTCGATAAATTTGCGGCAAAAACACCAAAACGTTCGGCAATGATTCACATTGATCCTGACGGAGTCCGCGCTGAAAAAGATTTTGAATTTTTCTCCAAGGAATCTGCAAGACTGGCTAATGGACTTACCAAAGCGGGGATATCCAAAGGCGACAGAGTTATGATTATCCTGTATCGCCGCATAGACTGGTGGATTTCAATGCTTGCCTGTCATAAAGTCGGTGCGGTTCCGGTCCCGTCACCCAATCTGCTGACTGTTAAGGATATTGAATTCCGCGTTAATTTTGCAAAAATTAAATGTATTATTACTGAAGATTCTGTTGCAGACAGAGTTGAAGCCGCAAAGGCAAAATGCCCTTCTTTAAAAGTACTTGTTCAGGCAGGCCACGGTAAACTTGCTGAAGGCTGGCTGGATATGGACAGCCTGCGGGCCGAAAGTTCAGACGATTTTCCCCGTCCGGCCGACTGCGCCTGCGGTGACGACCCTCTGCTCATTTTCTTTTCATCAGGAACCACCGGACTGCCTAAAATGGTGGAACATACTCACAACTATCCTCTTGGACATTTCACCACAGGTGCATACTGGCATGACCTCGGGCCCGGCAATATTCATTTAACTCTTGCCGATACAGGCTGGGGAAAAGCTGTTTGGGGTAAATTCTACGGGCAGTGGATGGCCGGAGCTGTTGTTTTCACTTGGGATTTCCGTGGTAAATTTGACCCTGCAGAGTTGCTGCACGTTATTGCTGAACAAAAAATCACATCTTTCTGCGCTCCTCCGACTGTTTACAGATTTATGATCCGTGAAGATCTCACCAAATACGATCTTTCCTCCCTGACTCATTGCACAACCGCAGGGGAACTTCTTAATGCTTCTGTTTTTGAAGCGTGGAAAGAAGCAACAGGACTCCCTCTTTACGAAGGATACGGTCAGACTGAATCCACTTTGCAGATTGCAACATTCCCCCACATGGTTCCAAAGCCAGGTTCTATCGGCAAACCTTGTCCCGGATGGGATATTGCTTTGATAGATACAGAAGGGAATAAATGCGCAGCAGGTGAAGAAGGCCAGATCTGTGTAAGAATAGATCCTGCCAAACCGATAGGACTGTTCACGGGGTATCTTGATGAACCTGAAAAGACTGCAAGCGCAATTGTTGACGGTTACTATCAGACCGGTGATAAAGCATGGATGGACGAGGACGGTTACTTCTGGTTCCTCGGTAGAACTGATGACCTCATTAAGAGCTCAGGTTACCGCATCGGGCCTTTTGAAGTAGAAAGCGCACTCATTACCCACCCTGCGGTCATTGAATCTGCTGTGACAGGCATTCCCGACCCGGTACGAGGTCAGGCCGTTAAAGCTACCGTTGTTTTGGCAGAAGGCTTTACCGTATCAGATGAATTGACCAAGGAACTGCAAAACCATGTAAAAAAGGTAACAGCTCCCTACAAATATCCCAGAGTTATCGATTACGTGACTGAACTGCCTAAGACAATCAGCGGTAAAATTAAACGTGCTGAGATCAGGGCTAAAGACGAAGAAAATTATAAATAAAATTCATTCAGAATATAATATTAAAAGTCCCTTTGGTGCACGAACACTAAAGGGACTTTTTTAATGGAAACAACAATGAGCTTGGAATTGACCTGCAAGTCGAATTGCATAACACTGCACGGACTAATCCTGATAATAACTTAACCAACTTTTTTTGATTAATAATTTAAATTCAGGGATGAACAAAATTTGGGTAACGGCCAAATTCACAAAGGGGAAATTATGAATGATATTAATCAACTAAAAAATAGAATCAACACTAAAACCTTGAACTTTTTGTTACTTACAATCGTAACTTTTGGAATATATCCACTCATGTGGATACATAAGAACCATAACATCATAAGTGAAGTTACAAAAATAAGCATTTTTAAAGACTCTTACACTATTATAATGGCGGTATGTGTCGGGCTTGAGAGCTTTGCGGGATTTGACATACAGATAGACTTACTGCTGATAATACCAGAAGTAGTATTAGGTGTTTTCTATGTTATGTTTTCACTGAACGCGCGAAAAGCTTTACAAGCGTATGCCTTGAATGAATACAAAATTAAACTTAAAATGAACTATTTATATACTATTATATTCTCTGCTTACTATATAAATTACTGTATTAATGATTTACCGAATGACTTGAATAAATCACAGCTTTCAGGCGATAATATTGCGTAACAGAAACGCTGAACATATCCGCAAGCGATCCATTACGGAAACTTATTTTGAATAAAGCTCAGTAACAACAAAGGGCGGGAAGCTAAAACTTCCCGCCCTTCTCAATATAAAACTTAAGCAAACTCTTAAATTACATATTAAGATCCTGCTCCCTGTCTTGAAGCAATCTTTCTCCGGCGGCAACAGATCTCGTAATCCAGACGTTACCACCGATAACAGTACCTTTGCCGATAGTAATCCTGCCTAAAATGGTAGCTCCGGAATAAACAATTACATCATCTTCTACTATTGGATGACGGGCGATGCCCTTAATTAAATTACCGGAATCATCCTGTGGAAAACTCTTAGCCCCAAGGGTTACGCCCTGATAAAGACGAACATTGCGACCGATAATACAGGTTTCACCGATAACAGTACCCGTTCCATGATCAATAAAGAAATGTTCTCCGATTTGAGCTCCCGGATGAATATCGATTCCGGTTTTAGAATGAGCCATTTCACCGATAATTCTAGGAATCAGATCCACGTTCAACTTATAAAGTTCATGCGCAATGCGGTGATGAGTCAAAGCTGTGATGCTCGGATAACAGAAAATAGTTTCGCCAGGGCTTTTAGAGGCCGGGTCACCTACGTAAGCGGCTTGTACGTCAGTTGCCAGAAGCTTACGAATCTGCGGAAGCTTGGACATAAATTCACCGGCAATACGCCTTGCCTGTGCATCGCAATCATTGCAATTACGTTCGTCAGTATTGCAAAAAAAGCAATGCCCGCGTGAAATCTGCTCCACAAGTATTCTGTAAGCGATATCAAGACTGCCGCCGATATGATAACGCATGGTATCCGGGCGAATCTCTGAATCACCGAAATATCCGGGGAAAATCACGGCGCGAAGACGTTCAACAAGTTCCCCCAAAGCATCAAGTGAAGGCATCGGGCGATCATGCTCAGGCATATGATAAACAGCCTGATATGACTCTTCCTCACATAGGGCATCAACTACATCTGACAACATCGGAGCTGCAAGCTTACTTACCATTCTATTAACCTTAATCCTTAAAAAGCGCGGTGCTTAGATAACGTTCACCGGTGTCGGGAACTATGAAAACAACCAGCTTATCTTTATTTTCTTCACGTTTTGCAATTTCAATTGCAGCATGGGCCGCGGCTCCGGCAGAAATTCCACATAAAATGCCTTCTTCCACTATAAGCCTGTGAGCGACTCTCAAAGCGTCAGCGTCGTCAACTTTGAATACTTCGTCAATAATTTCAGTTTGGAGCACCTCAGGCACAAATCCGGCGCCGATACCCTGAATTCCATGAGGTGACGGAGAGCCACCCGAAAGGACTGGGGACTTAGAAGGTTCAACGGCCACAATTTTTACAGCAGGATTGTGTTCTTTCAGGACAGAACCGACTCCTGTGATTGTTCCGCCGGTACCGACTCCGCACACAAAAATATCAACTTTGCCATCGGTATCTCGCCAGATTTCTTTTGCGGTTCCGTTGCGATGAGCTTTGGGGTTGTCTTTATTGGCAAACTGCATGGGTAAAAAAGAACCGGGATTTTCAGCGGCAATTTCACGGGCTTTCTCAATAGCTCCGGTCATCCCTTTAGGGGCGGGAGTCAAAACAAGTTCCGCTCCGAACCCTTTAAGCAAATCTTTCCGTTCCTGACTCATGCTCTCAGGCATAGTCAAAATAAGTTTATACCCCTTTACAGCGCATACAAAGGCAAGACCTATTCCGGTATTTCCGCTGGTAGGCTCAACAACTACAGATCCTTTTTTTAGATCTCCCCGTTTCTCAGCCTCTTCAATCATTGATACACCGATACGGTCTTTAACGGACGAACACGGATTAAAGAACTCAAGCTTGGCTGCAACAGTGGCTACGCAGCCATCTGCAGTACGGTTAAGTTTAACCATCGGAGTATCGCCAACCAGTGAAATCATTGAGTCATGTATGTTCATCTGCCCCTCGTTTTAGTTTTAGAGCTTAAAAAACAGCCGTTTCCGCTTGAGGTATATAGGTAGCAACTTATTTTGCAGAGTCAACTCCTACCCAAAAAACACGGACGAGAAACCTGTTTAAAATGTTCCCCGTCCGCAATAACAATCAGATTACTAAGAAGCTTTATTTATTAATGATCTTCTACCCAGTCTAAACCTTCATCGCCGCGTCTGAACGGTGAAAATTCACGCAATCTGCTGATGATCGGAGGAAGCTCTTTTAGAACCAGATCAATATCTTCATCAGTATTGTAAACAGACAAGGAGAATCTGAGCGACCCATGAGCGTAAGTGAACGGAACTCCCATTGCACGAAGTACGTGCGAAGGCTCCAGACTTCCGGAAGTACAGGCGGATCCGGAACTTGCGCATATACCGAATTGGTCAAGCAGAAGAAGCATTGCTTCCCCTTCAATATACTTAAACGCAATGCTCAAAGTGTTAGGCAGCCTTTCAGCTCCGACACCATTCACCATCGCATCAGGGATAGTCGCCATGAGTCCTTTTTCAAGCCTGTCGCGCATTGCTCTGACTCTGGTATTTTCTTCTCCGATATGCTTAACCGCAAGGTCCATAGCCACACCGAGTCCTACAATACCCGGAATATTTTCTGTTCCGCCTCTGCGTCCGAGCTCCTGATGTCCACCCAGCATAAATGGTCTGAACGGAGTGTTGCGACGTAAAAAGAGAACACCTACTCCTTTGGGAGCATGGATCTTATGCCCTGACATAGCCAGATAATCCACAGGTAAAGTTTTCAAATCAATAGGAATTTTTCCTATAGCCTGAACTGCGTCAGTATGGAAAAGAACGCCGCGTTCCTTTGTAATCTGGACCATTTCTTCAATGGGAGAAATAACACCGGATTCATTGTTTGCATACATAACTGAAACAAGAGCAGTGTCCGGCCTGATTGCTCTGCGAAGCTGGTCGAGGTCCATACGCCCGTCAGAATCAACCCCGAGGAGAGTTATGTCATACCCTTTGCGTTCAAGGTGCTTAGCTACATTTAAGACCGCAGGATGTTCCACGCGGGTAGTGATAATATGCTTCTTTTCCGGCTGTGATTCAATTGCGGAATGGATTGCGGTGTTATCGCCTTCAGTTCCGCAAGAAGTGAATATTATCTCTGAGGGACTGCAACCGAGTCCGGCCGCGATCTTTTCTCTGGCTTCAGACAATAATCTTCCTGAATTTCCGCCGAGGCCGTGCATACTGGAAGGATTTCCGTATTCAGATTCAAGCAAGGGCAGAATTGCTTCCCGAACTTCAGGGGCAACCATTGTTGTTGCGTTGTTATCAAGATATACTGGACGCATCTTAAGCCTCCCGAACGGTTATAGCTTCTTCAACTGTTTCCTTCAGCCTGCGCTCAACAAAATCCTTAAGCGTCAGATTGCTGGAAGGACAGCCCACGCAAGATCCGCGCAGAGAAACAATTACGACCGTTCCTTCAATATCAATAAGTTCTATATCCCCGCCGTCCTTGTGAAGAGCCGGGCGGATTTCTTCTTCAATTGTCTGCGAAACAAGCTGGAAACGCTTGATGTTGGTGAGCTTGACCGGCTTTACCTCAAGAGGCTTCACACCCGGAGCACCAAAGCGGACTTCGTCGATGATCTGCTTGATTCTGCCGTGACATTCCTCACAACCTCCACCTGCCTTGGTAAAGTTGGTTACTTCTTCAAGTGTGGTCAGCTTATTTTCAAGGACGGCCTTCTTGATCTGCAAGTCGGTAACGCCGAAACACTTACAAACGATTTCACCTTCCGGAGCAGGAGCGGCATCCAGTCCTCTATAACGCCTGATGGCATCATCAAGAGCTTCCTGTCCCATTACAGAACAGTGCATCTTTTCCTTCGGCAGTCCGCCAAGTGCTTCAGCTATATCCTTATTAGTGACCTTTTCAGCTTCTTCAATTGTCATTCCCTTTACCATCTCAGTTAAAACCGAGCTTGAGGCAATGGCGCTTGCACAACCGAAAGTCTGAAACTTTGCATCTTCAATACGGCCTTCGTCATCTATCTTAAGAAAAAGGCGTAATGCATCTCCGCAGGAAAGACTTCCTACTTCACCGACAGCATCTGCATTTTCAATGGTACCGCTATTCTTTGGATTCAAAAAATGTTCTCGAACCTTGTCTGTATATTCCCACATGATCTTCTCCGCGTCCCGATTGCAGGGATGAATATTTATAAGCCGGATTCCGGAACAGGCCGGACGACTTTGTTCTACCTAAAATATACGCACTTCTCAGCTATTGTGAAGACAAAAAAACACGACAAGAATCATCTTACTATTCAAGCATGATAAAGAACGCACTGTTTCATACCTTTTTGGTATAGATTATTTTACGCTCAAACTATTTTGTGTGCAACAATAATATACTTACTTCTCAACTTTCGAAGAAGGAATTGCCAAATATTCAATAGGATTCAAGTCGTTACGAAGAACAGCCAACCCTCCGCGCGCCATTACTTCCATCTCTTCCAGCCCTGTTACCGCATATACTTTTGCGATAGAGCAGGTCATACCTTGCACCGCACTGACAAGCCTTTGACTTCTGGCTCCGCCGCCGGTGAGGATAATTGCGTTCACAGGATTATTAACATCATCCTTCATCAAGGCCGGAACAAATGAGCTTATATACTTTGAAAGATTGTAGGTAAGCCCGTCAAAAACAAGCTTTGCTTCTTTATCTCCAGCGTCGATACGACCTTTAACTTCCCGCAAATCATTTGTCCCGAGCAGGCCGAAAACACCTGAACCGGAGGTGATTTTTTTGCGCAGTTCCTCATAAGAAAACTTACCTGAGTTTAATAAATCAAGTACCGGCAGAAGCGGCAGACTCCCTGACCTCTCAGGAGTAAACGGGCCTTCCCCGTCAAGCGCGTTTATCACGTCTACAACCAGTCCGTATCTGTGCGCACCGATCGAGACGCCGCCCCCGATATGAGCCACAATAAATTTACCTTTCTCATATTCAATGCCGAGCTTTGCGGCAACAGTCCTAGCCACACCTCTTTGACTGAGCGCGTGAAAAACGCTTCTGCGAGTAATTTCTGGGAAACCCGTAATTTTTGCTACCGGGTCCATCTCATCGGTAACAACGGGGTCCATAATCATTGCAGGCACGGACCATTTTGCGGCTAAATCGCGAGCAATAATTGCACCCAGGTTACAAGGATGAGAACCGTACTTTGCACTTTCAAGGTCAGTAATCATTTCATCATTTACTAAATAAGCACCACCTGGAATCGGTCTAAGTAAACCGCCCCTTCCTACAACAATATCAGGTGGCCCTTCTTTTAAAGAATCTTCAATCAGTGAAAAAATCTGAGCAGTGCGGAAACCTTTCTGATCAATTACTGTAGAATATTTATCTATAGTCTCACGAGGATGCTGTACCTCTGCATCAAAATAAAGTTCACTGTTGCAGAAAATTGCAACTTTTGTAGATGTTGAACCGGGGTTAATTACAAGAATTTTATATTCCATCTTTTTTCCTCATAAGAATCTTTCACGTATGGTCGTGTCACTATGCGAGAAAAAGGGAAAAAATTAAAGTTTTTTAGTTCCTACTACTTTGATGGATTTTATGTCTTACGCGCTAATTTACATTACCTTAAAGCGAAACTTCCTTGACTAAGATCAAGCAGACATTCATGAGTTCTAACAGGATTGAACTTTCGATTCATAACTTAAACTTTGCGGACGGATTTAAATGGTCCTAAAACTTGTTCCCATAAATACACTAACTGATACACGCAAAAAAATACTTCATGCAGCATATAAATGTCTGGCACAAACAGGCTTCAACCGTATCACTGTTGATGAAATAGCTTTACGATCCGGGATTTCAAGAAAAGTTATTTTCCATTACTATAAAGGGCTTAAAAATCTTTTAAGCGACCTCGGCGAATCAAGTTTCTACTGGCCAAGCACAGAAGAACTTTTAGCCAATGCTCCAGAGGACTTCCCGGATATCTGTCCTGAAGAGCAGGTCGCTGCATTCTTCCTTTCACTCCGCAAAGAGCTGGAAGAAAGGCCCGAGACCTTAAGAATAATGGCTTGGGAAATGCTTGAACGCTCAGATTTATCAGACGAGCTGGAAGATGTGCGCGTAAGAACAGCCTTGGAATTTTTTGAACATTTAGGACCTGACGTGCCTGACGAAGTAGACCTTGCGGCAGCAATAGCTCTATTAGGCGGCGGGATTTCTTACCTGGCCATCCGTTCACTAAACACCAAGACCTACGGCGGGGTGAGCCTGCAGGATGAAATAGGCTGGGAAAGGCTTGAGCATGCCATGCATTGCATGCTCAAGGGATTACTTTTCCCGTAAATATTAACAGGCAAAATATATTTTAATGCATTTTTAACGGCTAAGCCTGTAAAACATAACAAGCGGTGAAGAAAGCAGCATAATAAGCAGGGCCATATTTTGCGGAACTATCTGCTGAACTCCGACAAGTACTCCCGTAAGGATTAAAATCCACGGAATACAGCCCTTCACATAAACCTGTCCAAGGGGACCGAACAGCAAACAAAGCAGCATACCTATCCAAAGAATTCTCGGTTTAATTTTCCTAAGCCGTAACCCTAACCATATAGGAATAAAAGTAGCCCCGATAATCAATAATATAACAGGTATATATCCAGCATTAAATTCTGACATTTCAGTTTCTCCTTATTTTCAATCCATTTTATAAAAACAGCGTCCTAGCTTTCAAACTGCATTTGCATTATGTAATAATATCATATTGCTTACTGCTTATCAGCCATGAAAATACTCGAAAAACCAGCCCGTTAATATGATTAAATAATGCTTCCATACATTTTACAGAGAGTTTGACCGGAAAACGAAAGAATACTAATGGAAATAGCGAACAATTTTAAATGATCTCCGGCCTGCTCATTTGCATGTTCTTTATGGATAAAAGTAGACCGTCAACCTCAACTTTGCCAGAGAGAGTCTATGAAAGGTAAAAACAAAAAAGACGCCATACTTTACGCTGCGCAGGAAACTTTCGGGCGGTACGGATATGCGGGAACAACCGTTAAAATGATTTCCGAACGGGCTGGGGTGGCTTTCGGACTTGTCTCACACTATTTCGGTTCAAAAGAAGAACTGTTTCTAACAGCCGGCATTGCCCTTGTTGACAGTCTAATGGAACATCTAACCGCAGAAATCCGTGAAACAACTTCAGGAATTGATGGTGTTGCAACCTTCATGAGAAGTTACCTGCAATTCACCTTGAAATATCGCAACACTTTCCCGATTCTGCTTCGTTGTTCCCCTTTCAGTGACGTGCAGATTGATATGGACCGGACAAAGATTACAATTAAATTTCAACAGCTTTTAAATATTATCAGGGAATGTGTTAACCGGGGGATTGAAGACGGTTCCATCAGGGAAGTCTCGGTTGATGATACTACCACTATAATTTATTCCAATATTGTCGGTACTGTTAGAACCAGATTTCTTTCACCGTACGATCTACCTAATCTGTATGAAGAAACAACAGAATTCGTTACCAGAAGTATCAGATCCCGTTAAGATATTCCGGCAAGAATGACTAAGAGGAAAAGACCTGTGCTCCTATTCAGCAGAGGCTTTTTTTCTTCGTATTCTCCTTTATACGTTTGACACAATAATCCACCTCTTCCATTGGTCCCCCATGAAAAATGATGCCTCGATACTATTTAAAAAAATCAGCTGTCCCCTCTCAGTGTTTTTTTTAATTATGGTCCCGCAACTAATGCTGCTTGCCCCGAATCAAGCCGAAGCGCATCCACATGTTTTTGTGGACAGTTCTTTAACATTTGAATTCGACTCACAGGGACTTAAAGGGATCAGAGAAAAATGGTGGTTTGACGAGATGTTTGCGTCCATGATCCTTGGAGATTTCGATACAGATCATAACAACAAGCTTTCTGAGGAAGAAGCAAAAGCCCTTAAGGACGGAGCTTTTATTAATCTCAAAAAATTCAATTTCTTCACAACAATCCTGATTGACGGACTTCCTTATACCGCGACTGAAGCAACAGAGTTTAATCCATCTATTGAGAAAGGCACTCTTGTTTATGAATTTTTTATTCCCTGTAAAGTATTGGAAAACAATAAAAAACACACTGTGTTAGCAACTAATATAGATAAAAGTTTATACACTGCATTTCAAATGAACCCGCAAAATAAAATTAAAAATATTCCACCTACACTTACAGCTCGATTAGATTTTGATATTGCAGAAGAGCTAACCTCCCCTATTACTCAAATGGCACCTGAAGCTGCCTTTCTTACCTTTGGTCCGAAATGAAATATAAAATATCTTTTTCGCTTCTGCTCTCTCTGATGCTCGCTGCTGCGGTAACATTTTTTTCACCTATAGCCGAAGCAGCAACCAACCCTTTTCTAACACCCAAAGCGGGGAGTGTTGAGTCTGTAAAGCCGACAGAAAAGAATACCCCAACTGAACGCATTGAAATTATAAACAATCATTCAAGAACTCTTTACGACTCTATCCTCACCGAAATAACCGTTTTGCAAAAAGAGATACGGATAAAATTGGCAGGCTTTGCCAAAGATATAAAGAAAAATAATTTCGGCAAATCTTTCTGGCTTTTCCTTGTATTTTCCTTTGCATACGGGGTTGTTCATGCAATTGGTCCCGGACATGGTAAATCTGTGGTATGTGCTTTTTTCCTTTCACGCCGTGGAACCATGTACTCTGCAATGTTTATGTCATGGCTTATCACTCTGGTACATGTGGGATCTGCAACTGCGGCTGTATGTCTTGCGTATCTACTTCTAAGCAGTGGGATGTCCGGTTTTGAAAATTTCAGTTACCATTTGCAAACAGCAAGCTTTGCAATGGTTTCACTTATAGGTCTATGGATTTTCTATAGTGTGCTCAGATCATTCTTTAAAAAAAATCGTAAGGAGCACAGTTCCAAGCCAGCCAAATGCGCTTCGCTGACAGAGATTACAATTGTTGCATTTGTAACGGGACTTGTTCCATGTCCCGGAGCCGCCATTATTCTGGTGTATACTCTTTCAACAGGTATTTTATGGGCAGGGTTAACAGCCATGCTGTTCCTTGCAACAGGAATGGCGTTAACGACGTCAACTTTCGCCATTCTCGCTGCAAAAACAAGCTTTGCCATGGACCAAGCAGCAAAAAGAAAAACGGCACAAATACTCTACAAAGCTATATCTCTTTTAGCTTCACTAATAATTATTTTATTCGGAATCCTAATGCTATACTCTCACCTCAAATAAGAATCTTAAATAACGAACCAATTTCACGATAAAACGAAAAACACTGCCATCCACAATAATCCCACTCTTTTCATGACAGCTCCTCTTATTAATGATACTAAATATTCTAATCACATTTTCCTCAAGTAAAGAAACCCGCTCAAGAATAACTAAATAAAAAGTTCTTTCTGTTGCGGTTACGTAACTCCGGGGGCTTCTTTTTATGATTAATCTCGCAGGCTATGAAAAAGTCAGTCCTTTTTTTGAAGAGGATGAATTTTCTGTGTGCAGAGCTATCCGAGATTATGACAAGGAAACTGTTTTAATCAAATGTCCTACTTCACAATTTCCATCTCCGAAACTTCTCTCAGAAATTAAAAATGAATATGCGGTTTCCCTCGAAATCGGGAAATATGGAGCACTGTATCCTACAACTCTCCAGCAGACAGACACTTCTCTTGCCATAATATTTGACGACAAGGGTTATTCTTTACTCAGCGATGTCATAAAAAGGACTGACATTGATCTGAAGGGGAAAATTTTTTTAGCGATACAGGCTTTGACGGCTTTAGGCTACGTCCATTCAAAAGGATTTCTGCATCGACACATTAAGCCTGCAAGCTTTGCAATCTCTCACGACATGAAAGAAGTTGTAATGACTAACTTGCAGCATTGTTCACGCCTGCAAGATTCTATTTCAAGAGCGCATACGGTACTGGAAGCTGATAGCTTTCTCCCGTACATCTCACCTGAGCAGAGCGGGAGAATAAGTGAACACCCGGACCATCGATCGGATTTTTATTCTTTCGGCATTTCTCTTTTTGAATTTTTCACTGGCTTACTCCCGTTTTCAACTGAAGATGCACTGGAGCTGATACATCAACATCTTGCGCATGAACCGCCTGCTCCGCATTTGGTCAATCCGGGAATATCTGAACAACTTTCAGCTGTAATTTTGAAACTTCTGGCAAAAAATCCTGAGAATAGGTATCAATCAATCCGCGGAATTAAGCAGGATTTAAAAACATGTCTCAAAATACATGAAAAAGGAGTTGATCTTGAAGGGTTCATACCCGGTGAGAAAGACATATCGGACACATTCACCTTATCATGCAAATTATTCGGCAGGAAAAAGGAAAAACAGTTACTGCTTAAATCATTTGAAAAAACTGTTCAAGGCAGCAGTGAAATTGTCATAGTCCAAGGTGAAACGGGGTCTGGTAAAACTTCTCTTATCAAACACATTTACAAGCAAATTGATGCAGAGCAGGGAGAATTTATTTCCGGAAAATTTGATCAATTTAAACGGAACATTCCGTACAGCGCATTGATTCAAGCTTTCCAAAAATTGATTCGCAAAAAATTAACCGATCCTGCCCCCATAGTAAACGCGTGGGAGAAACACATTCTCAATGTTCTAGGATCAAATTCCGGCCTGATAACCGAAGTGATTCCAGATTTGGAGCTGCTTATCGGTCCGCAGGCCTCACCTGCAAAACTTCCTCTGACAGAAGCCCGCAATCGATTCAATCTGGTTTTTAAAAATTTTATAAAAATTTTTCTTAATATTGACCATCCTCTGGTTTTATTTATTGACGACATTCAGTGGGCGGATTCCTCTACAACAGCCCTGCTAACCGAACTTGTTGCCGATAAAGAAGTTACTCATCTCCTTCTTATCGGTGCATGCAGAGACAACGTAGCCTTAAGCAGCAATGTAACTGAAATGTTTACTGAGATTGAAGCTCTTTCCCCTAATATAAAAAAAATCACCCTGAACAGGCTTGGATACCAACAGGTTTTAGGTTTTATCTGCCTTACTTTCAGGACTGACAGATCTCGTGCCGGAGAGCTTGCAAAACTTGTATTCAACAGAACAGGAGGAAATCCCTTATTTGTTCGCGAATACCTTCGCAACCTTTACAGAGAGGAACTGATTAAATTCAACTACGAAAAAACAAGATGGGATTGGAATATTGAGGCTATCCGCGAAATTTCCATGGATGGAAACATCGTTGAGCTCATGGTTAGTAAAATTGAGGAACTCAGCCCTGTCAGTCAGAAATTATTAAAAACAGCTTCATGTCTCGGCAATAAATTCGATACGGAAACGTTAATGTCTGTAACTGACATCCCCAAAGAAGACGTAGTCTCTTTTATGAATATTGCGGTCAGGGAAGGACTACTGTTTTTAAATGATAATCCTCTTGAGAATTCAGAGAAGATCAGCTCTACCCTTGAATCTTCACCTTCGATTTCCTTCATGCACGACAGGATTCAGCAGGCAACATACTCAATGCTCACGGCACAGGAAAAATCCGCTCTGCACTTGAAAATAGGCCGCAACATGCTGCTTTTTTTTGATGATTCAAAAATTGAAGAAATCATCTTTGACGTTGCAATGCAGTTTAGCGAGTCCATATCTGAATTAACAGATAAAGAAGAACAAGTTCAGGTCGCCGATGTTTTTCGCCGCGCAGGCAAAAAAGCCAAAAGGAGCTCTGCATTCAGCTTAGCAAGCAGTTATTTTGCCGCCGGAATCAAATTACTTACCCATGATTGTTGGAAAACAAATTATGACCTGACCTTTGACATGCACCTTGACCTACTGGAATGTGAATATCTTAGCGGAGAAACAAAACAAGCTGAGAAAATTTTTACAGTCATTCTCGAAAATGCTGCAACCAGACACGATATCTCGCAAGTTAAGCTCACTAAAATATTGATTTACACTGACCAAGGCAGGTATCAGGAAGCGGTGACACTTGTTCTTGAACTTCTGGCATTGTTCGGAATGGTCATCCCTGAGCACCCGGGAAAAGTAGCCCTCACCTATGAACTGTTCAAAATAAAAATATTACTGCACAGCAAATCAATTGAAGAGCTCTATGCCCTCCCGGAAATGAGTGATCCAGACAAGCTGGAAATAGTGAAGCTTTTAATGCACACAATTGCTCCGGCGTACATGTACAACAAGCAACTAGTATTTTTCATTGTTTTAAAAATGCTTCGTGTTTCATTAAAATACGGCAATGCTCCTTCTTCCGCGTTTGGTTATTTGTTTTACGCAATGTTTATAGCTGCCAAAGAATTTTCATTTAAAAAATCTAATAAATTTGCAAAGTTAGCTGTTGATTTAAACACTAGGTTTAAAAATAACGAACTGGACACCAAAATACTTCTGCTTCGCGGCTGTACTCACGATCACTGGCACACGCCAATAACTGAAAACATCCGTACACTTGAAACAGCTTTTAAAACCGGACAAATAAACGGGGATGCAACTTATGGGCGATATGCAAGCTACTTCGCGGTCTACTATAAATTTATTCAAGGCGATCCTCTGAGCGTTGTGTCTGCTGATGCTGACAAGTATTTAAACCTTCGCCAGAACATTCCGAATGCACTTCGCGCCGGGGTTCTGAAGCTGATTAAGCAAATGTCCAAAAGTTTTGAAGGAAAAACTTATACCCCGGGTTATCTAAATGATGAATTTTTTAAGGAGAAAGAACTGATCGGGCTGGCAAAAGACAGCGGGTCGCACGTGATTGAATATTTGACCAAGAATTCCAAGATTATCACTCTTTCGTTTTTCGGCCACTATGAACAAGCTCTTGAACAAATTGAAGAGATACAAAAAGACGTTGAAACTCATTTATTCGGAATGATCAGCGTTCCTATTTTCCATTTTTTCAGTGTTATCAATATGACCGCTGTTTACAATTCCTGTTCAACGGTAAAACAAAAAATTTACACACCCCGTATTAAAAAATCGCTTGGTAAACTTGATTGTTGGCAAAAGACTTGTCCTGAAAATTTCAGACATCTTTTTCTGCTTGCAAACGCGCAGTATCATTCACTGACAGGAAAGCATAACTCGGCACTCCCTCTTTACGAAGAGGCTATACGTACAAGCATAAAAAACAACTTCAATAATTTTGCCGCCCTTTCTTGTGAATTGGCTGCTAAATTTCACTTTTCAATCAACAGCAGTCGATCCGGGGCGGCCTTAATGGCTGAGGCGTGCGAGCACTATAAGACCTGGGGAGCCTCTGCCAAAGTCCAAAAGTTAACAGCGGACTATAGCTCACTTCCTGAAAACTTTTCACAGTCTCACATGGAGATGAAATCCGAACAGTTCGGCAACAACACAAAAGATTCTTACTCCTTGGATCTTTCAGCTGTAATGAAAGCATCACTTGCCATATCCGGAGAAATAGTCCTTGTCCGCCTGCTCGATAAATTGATGCGCATTGTTATTGAAAATGCAGGAGCACAAAGAGCATCTCTTCTACTTACTAACAAGAGCAGGCTGGAATTTATCGCTCATGCTGAAGTTTCTAAAAACGGTGTTTCAACTCAAATAAAACTGGATTCCAAAGAAAGACCCTATTGTGACAGTATCGTTAATTACGTTTTCCGCTCAAAAGATCATATTGTCCTTAGAGACGCCAGCTCACAGGGACCTTTCACTATCGACAGCTATATTATTAAACATTCGCCGAAATCTGTTTTGGCGATGCCGATTATTAATCAACAGGTTATGCGCGGAGTTTTATACCTTGAAAACAATCTAAGTCCCGGGGTTTTCAATGAAAAAAGACTCGAAGTATTAAATCTGCTCTGTTCTCAAGCCGCAATATCAATCCAGAATGCAAGTTTGTATTCAGATCTTAGAGAATCGGAGACTCAGCACCGCACTCTTTTGGAGAGCATCAATGTAGGAGTATATCTGGCTGAAGCCAATCTTGAAGGGAATTTTATCAAAGGCAATCGGGCATTAGCGGAAATGTTCGGATATCCAGACTGGGCCGGCTTTAAAATGAACCCGATGAAATCATTACTTGTTCATCAGGAAGTTCACTATTCAATTCTGAATGAGCTTCTTAGAGGTGGTAAGGTCCGCAATAGAGAAATCCAGATGAAGAAAAAAGACGGTACTCCCATATGGGTAAGCATGACAGCGTCCTTACATCTGGACGAAAACACCAAAGTCCAATGTCTGGAAGGAGTTCTTGAAGATATAACCGAGCAGAAAAAAACTCGAAAACTTGAGCAGGCCAAAGTTGCGGCAGACGCGGCCAATAAAGCCAAAAGTGAATTTCTTGCCAGCATGAGTCACGAAATACGTACCCCTATGAATGCGATCCTCGGAATGGCTGACATGTTATGGGAATCAAGGCTCAGCAAGACCCAGCGAAACTATGTAAAATTATTCCAAAATGCAGGAGAAAATCTTCTGCTTCTTATTAACGACATTCTGGATCTTTCAAAGGTTGAAGCAGGCCAGCTAACCATTGAAAATGTAGATTTTGAACTTGAAGATCTTTTCGAAGAAATAGGGTCTATCTTCGCTCTAAGAGCTCAGCTCAAACAAATTGATCTTTGCTGGTACATTGCCCCGGAAGTACCCAAAATAATCAGTGGAGACCCTACAAGGATAAGACAGATTCTTGTAAACCTACTCGGGAATGGACTTAAATTCACCAATGAGGGGGCCGTCACCTACGAAGCCTCTCTGACAGAAAGCGGTATGCTTAGAATCGTCATAACGGACACCGGCATCGGCATTCCTGAATCAAAGATGAATCTGATCTTTGACACTTTTTCTCAAGCTGACTCCTCAACAACCAGGACATTCGGTGGGACAGGCCTTGGTTTACCAATTTGTGTACGAATGGTTGAATGTATGGGGGGAGGGCTATTTGTAAGCAGTCAGGAAGGTAAAGGCTCCTCATTTGCCTTTACGATGCAACTGAGTTTCCCGGCTCAGCAAGAAAAACCGCTCACTTTGAAAGGGAAATCTATTCTCATAGTTGATAAAGACAGCTCCACTAGAAAGTATATGGAAAGGGCTCTCACAGATTTAGGGGCGACTGTATACATTGCCGAGACAGTGAATCAGGCGACAAGCTCGGCTGTGGAGATGTCTCTTGCAGAAAGTTGCTGTAAAACACTTATTTTAGGTGAACCGGTATGGGAGACTGACAGCCGTACTTTTTTAAAAACATTGAAAAAAGATCTATGCAAAAACTGGTTGCTAATCGTGATCTTGAGTGCCAAACCCTCACCGAAAGATCCTTCTCGAATCAAACAACTCGGAGCATCATATTTTCACAAACCTGTATCCCCCAGAGCTATTGCCTGTGAAATCAATGAACCGGATACTGCAAAAAGAACAGTTGAATGTTTAAAAGAATTTGGTTCATATTCCAAAAATGAAACAGAAGCGGACACATTCTGCACAGAGCAAAGGGCTTCCATCCTTTTAATTGAAGATTCTGAAGACAACCGAATGGTAGTTGACCTGTACCTTAAAGAATCCCCTTACCAAATAACGATGGCTGAAAACGGCAAAGAAGGGGTAGAGAAATTTATGAGCGGGAATTATGATCTTGTAATTATGGACATTCAGATGCCTGTAATGGACGGATACGAAGCAACCAAAGCGATCAGACAATTCGAACTTGATAACAAAATAAGAAAAACACCGATTTTAGCCTTAACTGCAAATGCTTTTCAGGACGACGCTCAGAAATGCATAAACTGCGGATGCACTGACCACTTGGCAAAGCCGATAAAGAAGACAAAGTTAATCTCGACTCTTGAAGAATATCTAGGGTAATTGCGGATTCTACCAGCGATGAGTCAGCACGGTTCTCCATACTTCAGGGATAAACTTTTCATATGCATGCCCTACAGACTCCAGAGGGATCATACTTCCTGAAAGACTGATTGCATAAGGCTTCATAAGTCTGAGTGGATATTTTTCGTCAAGCAGTTGAAAACTGTTGCTGCTGTTTAAAACAGTAAGCATCTCCGTTTGACTGCGGCCTACCAATACAGCATCAGGGAAAAAGTTTGCATTTGAAATCTGGGAATAAAAATCGTCATAAAGAGTTTTGCATATAAAAATAAAATCTTCTTTCCAAAGACTCCTGTTCACGCTCGGCAAAGTTTCATTGGTCACGTAATGGACTTTCTTATTTTCAAGAAATCCATAAGTATCAGTTTTTTTTGCATCAGCAACAATAACATTCCCAAGTCCCATCCTTCCCATAAGATCATTCGTTCTTTCAGCTACAATCTGATTACGCTCAATCCCGACAATAGAAGTGTTTGAAAACCCGTTTCTTTTTGCGAAAACACCCATTGCAAGCATTAAGACACCGGTTCCAGAACCTATATCAAGACCTGTAAAAATGTCTCCGTCTAAAGTTGTCGTTCCCTCAGCAATTGATTTAAAAATGTGTGCACTCTTAGGCAGATCGGCAAGCATGCATAATGCGAATCCGTACGAAAGCAGCATCTTGCGTGTTTCAATGCACCCTTCAAGGACATCACTGCCGAGCCTGCGGTGCACAAATTGATCAAAGAGCAAGGATATTTGTTCAAGCGGAACCACCTTTTCATGAGTATCCGGATAAACATAAGCATGAAAAAACTTCACGAGAATATTCATCAGTAATGGACCGTCTAATTCCGTTGCGGAATCTTCCGCATCTGCAATATCAGAGGCAAGTGAAGTTTCTCTATAAATATCACTTGAAATAACAACTGTAGGCATTGCCGGACGCTGCAACAAACGAAGACTGGCTTTTTGAATCATGTTAAACACCCTGACTGAAAGAATAAAGGATTACGGCTTCTACAGAAGACCTTGTGAAGTATATCCTGATTTCAATTTCATTTCCACAAATCGCTTCAAATAGCATATCTTTTTATAAAGAAACAACTTCAGGTCTGACCAAGAGTAAAAAAAGATAAGCAATTGCGGTCTATTTTAACAATTTAAGTCGCAAACCAATAAGCTAAAGCAGTATGAAAGGCAAAAGCGGAGCATCAAGTTACGTAGCGCAGGCAAAAACTTGCACTTGACCTTTGCGCTAATCCTGATACGGACTTTCGAGACCCTGAAAAAGGCAGGGAGTTTATCAAAAAACATACTTAAAAGTTACACTGGCAATGTCTAGTGAAGGTCATATTCTCATGCAGGAAAACGTAGATAAAGTTCTTAAAAAAGAAGTTGAGCGCAGACGCACTTTCGGCATTATCAGCCACCCTGACGCAGGTAAAACAACTTTAACGGAAAAACTGCTCCTTTATGGTGGAGCTATTCAGATGGCCGGAACAGTAAAATCCCGCAAAGCAAACCGCCATGCAACTTCCGACTGGATGGCGATGGAGCAGGAACGCGGCATTTCCGTAACAACTTCGGTTATGAAGTTTAACTACCGCGACTATGAAATCAACCTGCTTGATACTCCGGGCCATCAGGACTTTTCCGAAGATACATACCGGGTTTTAACTGCGGTTGACTCCGCGCTCATGGTTATCGACTGCGCAAAAGGAGTTGAAAATCAGACTAAAAAACTGATGGAAGTCTGCCGCATGCGCGATACTCCCATCATCACCTTCATCAACAAGATGGACCGCGAAGGGATTGATCCTTTTGAACTTCTTGCAGATATTGAAGAAACTTTGCATATCGAATGCGCCCCGCTGAGCTGGCCAATCGGAATGGGCTCAGATTTCAAGGGAACTTACAATATACATAAAGGCGAGCTTCACCTTTTTTCTGCGACTCACGGCGGGTCTATCCAGAAAGGCGAAGTGATTAAAGACATTCACAGCCCGCGCCTTGATGAACTGCTGGGCTCTCAGGCAAAACAGCTGCGCGAAGAACTTGAACTGCTCGAGGGTGCAGGCTATCCGTTTGACGAAGAACGCTATCTCGCAGGTAAGCAAACACCTGTATTCTTCGGCAGCGCTATCAACAACTTCGGTGTTCAGGAGATGCTGAATTCTTTTATTCAACTTGCTCCATGCCCTTCCCCAAGAGCAACCACAACACGCGATGTTTCACCTCTCGAAAATGAATTTTCCGCATTTGCCTTTAAGATTCAGGCAAACATGGACCCGGCGCATCGCGACCGTATTGCGTTCATGCGTATCTGCTCCGGTAAATTTACCAGAGGAATGAAAGTCCGCCACCCGCGCACCGGCAAAGAATTCCAGATTGCCAATGCAACTATTTTTATGGCTCAAGACCGCACAGGTGTTGAAGAAGCCTGGCCCGGTGACATTATCGGCGTTCACAACCATGGAACCATTAAAATCGGCGATACCTTCACTTCCTCGAAGGAAGAGTTAAAATTCACCGGAATACCTAACTTTGCACCGGAACATTTTCGCAGAGTTATTCTTAAAGATCCGCTTAAAAGCAAGCAGCTTAACAAAGGATTGCATCAACTTGCAGAAGAGGGAGCTGTTCAGCTCTTTAAACCTCTCGGAAATAATGACAACATTCTCGGAGCTGTCGGATTACTTCAGTTTGAAGTAATCATGTCCCGCCTGAAAGATGAATACAGCGTTGAAGCTCTTTATGAGCCTGTAGAATTTCACACAGCAAGATGGTTGACGAGCGAAAGCAATAAAGAACTTGATGGAATTAAGAAGCGTTATCCCCGCTTTGTCGCCCTTGACGGAGACGAAAACCTTACATTTCTCGCCCCGAGCCAGTGGAGATTGCAACAAGCTGAAGAAGAATGGCCGAAAATTTCTTTCCAGAAAACCAGAGAGCACCAGTAGCAGAACTTGCTGAATTGTATTTAATTAAAGCATCAAATTTGTTAAGCAGGGTTGACGAAGTCGTCATAGCCGAATATCCAACTAGGTGACTATTATGCGGTTGGAGTACGCTTTGCACCGCTGCCTGAACTCACGGCAGTATGACACAGCGTTAGATTCAGTATATAAAGTAGTCTTTCTGCGGCCTTAATGATCGCAGAAAGGCTTTTTAATAGCAGACAGGGAAGGCATAATCCGTTGCAGTGAATAATCTGCAAAATCACTTTCTGCTAAGTAGTAAAATCATTTTGGCTGTATTCCGGTTAATTTTAACCGTTTTTGTTGTCATATCCTGCTGCCCCGTGATCTTTCAGACTTTTCATGTCTGACAAATCACGGGTTGGCGGGAACTAATAATCAGACCGTCAGGAACTGAGTCCTTAATACCATGCAACTACCTGAAAAATATAAGAAAAAATTTACCAAAGAAGAGATCAACGAACTTCCTTTGCGACAGTACGAAGGCCGCATAAAGATTATTGACTGCGAAGAGAATATTCCTGAAGCGATTGCTGAAATAAGTAGATCAGATCTACTTGGATTTGATACTGAAACCAGACCTGTCTTCCGCAAGGGGGTTTCATATCCGCCTTCGCTTATTCAGCTTGCAACCGCAGACTGTGTTTACCTTCTACACCTAAATCACATTCCCATTTCAACAGAAATTAAAAAGATGCTTTCTTCTGCCAACATTATTAAAACCGGAGTTGCGGTTATAAATGATGTGAAGGAGCTGAAACAAGTTTCTCATTTTGAAGCGAGAGGATTCGTCGATCTGGGGGATCTTGCAAGGTCTCTTGAAATGCAGACCAACGGGCTCCGCAACCTTGCTGCCAATCTGCTTGGCTTCCGCATCTCCAAGGGAGTACAGTGCTCCAACTGGGGGCGCAAAGATCTCTCTCCACAACAAATTACATACGCAGCAACCGATGCATGGGTAAGTAGAGAAATATATTTGAAATTCCAGGAGATGGGAGCTCTGTAGCCACCACTTTCCGCAAGACTTGAAACTATAAATTCGGGGATATTCCCCCGGAGTAAGGCTTTACATATAATGAAAAGTAAAATTTCCATACTCATCGCGTTTTTTATTTTATTTGCAGCTAACTCTTCATTTGCCCAAAATGACTGCGAAATTTCATTAATAACAGAGCTGAAAACAATTCCGTCCATTCAAACAATTGTTCAGGATGACGACAGGATTCTTGCAATTCTCTCTACCTCTGACAAAGCTGAATCTATTAAAAGTGTTTCACGCATTGCAGCTCTCCACAGCCGCGCTTCGGCTGCAGGATGTGATTACAAAACCTTCCCTATTGCGGTGCTTAACAGCAACCTCCTTCCTGTAAAATCCAAAACAAGCAAGGACTTACAGAACTCTGACATAGAAAAATTATTGTATAAGCATGTTTACAAAGTCAGCCCGTTGCAACTTGAGGAAAATCTTAAGGGCTACACGAGACTGGCGGAACTTTCACCTGGCAACAGCTACTATGCAGCGAGAGTTGCTCATTATAAAGAGCGCATTGACCTACAAAATGACAGAATTAACTTTATTAATCAGTGCATTAAAGAAGCAGCTAAAGACAAAAGTATTCTAGATCTGAAAATTAATCGCGATGCTTACCTGTTCATCACCGCAAACGATACGCCTCAAAAAACAGCTTTAGCTTTTCTTGATAAAGTCGCGCAAATTACACCAAGGCCCAAAAAAGAACTGTGCCTTTTTTTCTATGATTCTAATTTGAATCGCGAAGGAGATTCATGTCCGCAAGAATTTCTGGAATCTTTGGGAAATACGGAAGAATCACTCCTTATGAGCTATGTTCAATCAATACCCAGTCAACTCATTAACCAGAACATAAACGGCTACAAGGCTCTTAAGAAACTTAATCCGTCTTCATCATTATATTCTGCAAAGCTCGAGTCATATGAATCTAAGCTGGCTGGACTTAAACGCTTTTTAAATGCGCAAACCGCTTCCGGCCAAAAAATATTCTTAGCTGATACAGCGGAAGTATACACTCTCCTTCTTACTCTTAATGACAAAGCCCTTGAGGGGAAGTCGGATACAGCTGTAGAATCCTTCTGCAACGAGCTTAGCCGTTACTATGAGTATTCCGGAAGCCCTTACCCCAAATGCTCACTTAAAACGCAGGCAGGAGTGGTTCTGGGTAAAATTCAATGCACCAGAAGCGGGCAATGCCGATTTGAGAAGTAAGCTGGCATTTGAATGATTCTTACCCAAAAAGCCTACTCTTTTTATAAGGAGTAGGCTTTTTTTATAAAATTATGACGAACCAAATATTTTAGGCATATGCAAAATAGAATTTACCGTGTCATAAAATAGTAAATACAAATCACAACAATCAGGCTTGAAGACCGTAGAACCTGATTATATACAATCAGTTTCAGTGCCATTCTCCCTTTAAATATTCCTGCGTAATACGGAAGTTGATGCCGTAATGCCCGCATGGGGGTTGATAAAATATTACCTATCATCAACGCCAGAACCAGATCTCGAGGACTTAAAGTTCCGGCCCCAAGAAGAGAACCTGCCGCGGCAAGACCTGCCGTAAATTCAGCCGCCAGACTAAAAGCGGCAACTCCGACAACTTCAGGCTTAAGCCACGATAAAAAGCTTAAATGAGCACTTAAAAAGGTCTCAAAATCAGCAAATATCCCGTAAGAGCGTAAAAAGAAAAACACCGTATAAATAGGAATTGTAATAAAAATTACACGGGGCAGTCTTTTACGCAGTCTCTTCAGTGCAATGGCTAAGATTGTAGCAATATTCCGTGGTTCCTGACTTTCCAATTTTGCCGAAATACTGCCGCAGCATCCATCCGGCGGAAGAGCCAGATGTCCCCACAGAATAATCACTGCTGTACGAATAAATGCCGCTAAAAGAGTCAGTCCGACATACATAAATGCTACATGCCCGATGAACGGTGCTGCGATAAAAAACACCGTAGGCATATGCAAAAAATACGTCGGCAAGCTATTAAAAAGGTTAGAAATAATTAACTCTTTATCGGAGAGTTCACCTTTGTCATAAGCTTCAGAAAGCATGGAGTTTGCCGCAACCCCTGAAAAGAAGGCCAGAGCAAAACTGGCTCCGCTGATATCTTTGAGTCTGCCTATACGGATAAGCGGCGTAGCAACTTTACCCATTGCTCGGGTCCAGCGAAGCCCTTCCAGAATATTGCCGACTAAAAGGCCGAGGCTTATAAACATAACCAGTCTGACAAGAGGCCAGACAAGGCCGTTCCATAAAACTTCAGGAGTAAAAACCACTTAAACCTACTTTGTTATCCATACATCAGGACTTAAAATTTTGAATTCAGCATGTTCATCTGAAATGATATTACGTTCAACCAGAGTTTTAACCGCACTTTTAAAATCACCTTCCTCGGCATTCCATTTTTCACGGCAATTCTGGATCGTGACAAGTTGGCGGGGAGCTTTGCAATTCTGAGCTGCATCAATCTTTCCACCTTCAAGACTTTCAATCATAAGATAAAGAGAGACAGCTTCAACAGACAGCCCGAGGTCAAAAACAGAAATAGCCATAACAGCCTCCAAAGTTAAAAAAGTGTAAGGGATTAACTATTGTCTTTTTCCGTAAGTAACATTTTGAATATCTTGAGCTCCTCTGCATCCATGGAGGTAAAATTATCCTTGCCGGGGAATGTTCCTGCAAGCACTTCCTCACAATAAGAACTAAGTGCACTGATGCTTTCACCGCGAAGTGCGGCAAACTTTTTAACAAACTTGGGTGTAAATCTATCAAAAAGTCCCAAAATATCATGATAAACTAAAACCTGTCCGTCGGTATCTGGTCCTGCTCCGATCCCAATCGTAGGAATTGAAACCCGCTCTGTGATCTCTTTAGCAACTTCAGACGGAATCGCTTCAAGTACAATGGAAAAACATCCGGCTGCTTCAAGCGCAAGAGCTTCATCCACAAGTGCCGCTGCAGAGCTTGCATTCTTGCCCTGCCCCTTAAAACCGCCGAATCTGGCAACATGCTGAGGAGTCAGGCCGATATGTCCCTGTACCGGTATTCCGGAACTTACAATGGCCTCAACGTGCTTAAGAAATGGAAATCCTCCTTCAAGCTTGACAGCGCGAGCACTGGTCTTGCTCAAAAATTTTCCTGCGTTTTCAACTGCCATCGTCACAGACGGCTGATAAGACATGAAAGGCATATCCCCGATGATAAGGGCCCGTGAAACACCACGTGAAACAGCCGCGGTATGATGAAGCATATCTTCCATAGTCACAGACAAAGTATCTTCATATCCTAAAACAACCATCCCTAGTGAATCACCGACAAGAATCATATCCACTTCCGCGGCATCGGCAATTTGCCCTCCGGAATAATCATAGGCGGTTACTGTTGTAATTTTTCTCTGTCCTTTCAGACTTTTGATCGCAGGAGCTGTAACTTTTTTCATACTGTATCCTCATATATAATTTTAATGTCTTCGCAAAAGACATCCTTTTTAATCACAATATATCCACCCGTAAAAAACAAAGCCACTTGATCAAGAGCAAACCGACTCGTCAAGTTAAATGGATAGAATGTCACACGACAAAAAAAGACCCGGAAAATCCGGGTCTTTTAAAACATGCTGATAAAATTGAACTAAACTTCCTGCATCACCCAGACAACACGTCCGACAACAAGCTTGTTCTGATCTTGAACGGCAATATATAATTCAGGATGCTGCGGATCTTCAGGGCGTAAAATAAAACGTGAATTTTCAGGATCAAAAAAGACTCTGCGAATGACAACGCCTTGATGAGGAACATGAACGGCATAAATATCGCCTGCCATAAGCCGTTTCTGAGTTTCATCAACTCCGGCAAAAGCATTTCTTCTGATTGCCGGCTCCATTGAAGATCCTTCAACCTTAAGAACAACCATCGATGGCCTATAAAAAGTCTCAGGAATATTCAGTTCCCCGACCTGCTGCGGTTTCCAGCTTTCTACATCTGAATCTTCACCGGCCATTGACGAAACGGGAACAACCCTTCCTCTTGACGGAATCTGTCCATACTGGGCAGTGGTTTCACTCAAAATATTGTCCGCAGAGATTTTGCCTTTACCGGGCTTCATATATACAGGCTCAACACCATCGGAAAGCCATTCTGGATTCAGTCCATGAGTTTTATATAACTTGATATACCATTCCGCGGGGATGGAGCTGCGCCTTTTAGCATCCGAAATACTTGATTGCCTAATATCTAAAATTTCAGCCAGCTGGACCTGAGTTCTGGTTCCAGTTGCTTTTTTAATTCTTTCCAATGTTTCATCGAACCATTTAGACATATATATGCCCTCCTAAAGGTCAGGCTGATATCTGGAGTTGGAAGAGTTTCTGCAGTGTAATAAATACAGGATCCCGCAGTTATCTAAAAAGTTAACTTGCAAAAACAAATATCAAATTATTGCTTAATCACAGAATTATAAAATAACAAAAAAAGTTATTTTACTGGTACACTACAAAACCACTTTGACGCAACCAGCTTATATGATTTTATAAACACTATCAAATCACATATAAATAGACGCTGTTCGCTATATACGATATTACGAGTGTAATTAAATTGGAAATGATACTTGTAAAACTATAAAATATCAAAAAATTATATTAAAACAATTTTTTAATACACATACAACTATTTATTATACACAAAAAATATATTTTGTTTACTAATAATATAATTATTTTTTTCGAAAAATATTACTGCTGGCTACTTAAGCGTTAGCAGTACTTCGGCAGAAGCCTGACAAAAGAAATTACTCCGCTCCGAAAGGTAAAATAAAATAAAAATTATTCCCGCGGTCACCGCTTTCATATCCGACATTTCCGCCGTGAAGTTCCACAACCTGTCTTACAAAAAACAAACCATGCCCCGATCCGTATTCATTACCGGTGTTCTCACACCTGAATCCGGCCTGATACAGCTGTTCGCGGTCTTCCTGAGTGATTGGAGGGCCGGAGGTAAACACATTCAGTTTTAACCCGTCCCAGCCATTCTCAAAATATTTTTCCAGATGGTCCCACCCGTATGCAGTAAATTTATCATGCCTACCGTCCGACAGAACAACTTCACGGGTATATTTTACGGCGTTAGAAAAAAGGTTTGCATAGACCTGCGAAATAAGACCGACATCAGCGACAATGCGCACTTCACGATCAGGAACTCCGCCCATACTTAAATCTATCCTGATTCCCCGCTCCTCAAATCTGGATCTATATCGTTCAAGCTGCGGCTCGATTATCTGCTTAAGAAGGTTGCACGGTCTTTTTTCAACGATATACCGTCCTTCTTCAAAATGCCTGCGCCTTAGCAGTGTTTCAAGAAATAGACTTGTCTGCTCGTAATGACTGTGAATTTCATTAAACTGCGAGACTAATCCGGTATACAATGTATTCAGTTCTTTTTTTATTTCTTCAGTTGATTTGTTATCCAGCCCGTCACTAAGCGTCTGAAGGCTTTCAATACGATCCCTAAGCCGATTATAAAACAGCTTAAAATACATATTAGGCACAATAACATTGTGCCCGACATCTTTAACAAGATTGCGGACAAATTCTAAATGATCCTGACTCCTGCGGCGCAAGAGCTTACTGTGCAACTGAAAACCGACCCGGTTAACAAATTTTTCAAAAAACAGAGCCTGATGATCTGAGAGATCATCAAATTTGTAGATCTCATAGCAACCGATGACATCTTCAGCAGGTTTAAACTCAAGTTGACCGATAAGTTCATGATTCCCGCGAATAGGAATAAAAAGATGTCCTGCCGTGAACTCCTTTTCAAGGGGAACGGAGGTGCATACAGGTGATTTGCCTTCTGTCCCTCCGACGGAAATAAATTCGTCCTGCCCGGACGCAATATAAAGTCTGCAATCAACATTAAACAAGACTTTAGGAACGGATGTACACACAGCAAAAAATTCTTCAAGATTATCAAATTCCTGAGCTAAATCAAAAAATATCATTAAGGCCCGTTTCTCTGTTGAAGAAAAACTGTACCCTTTATAATCATCCATTTTTTCGTGAACACGACGCTGTATAATTAACAGCTTTTCCGGTTCGATTTTTGGAATCAGATGTAAGCCTACGCCAAGTGCATCTTTTGTTTTAATTGAATAAACATCAGCACTTTTTTTTGTATCATTCATAACTTATTCCTGCGAATCTATAAAGAAGGATATAAACCAACGCTGTCTTACTATACGGTCCCGAAGTAAAAGGAGCAAGCCGAACTACTCTTTTTTTATGGAACCGCTATACCCGTGTTTACGGCAGATAATTTTTATGAGAATGTCCACCATCCTGATTAACATGGAATGAACATGCCTGAAATTATTCTTATTCAAATATCCGGCGAAGACAAACCCGGACTGACCTCGTCACTGACAGAAGTTCTAGCCGGTTACAGTATCGATATCCTGGATATCGGTCAGTCTGTAATCCACAACCAGCTTGTACTTGGAATTCTGATAAGACTGCCAAGTGAAGCAAAATCTGCCCCAGTATTAAAAGACCTCATGTTCAGAGGTTACGAGCTGGGCGTTACGGTTAAATTCAAGCCAATTGAAGGCGATAAATATGAACACTGGGTCGCAGCGCAAGGCAAGCCCAGACATATTATTACTCTGGTCGGCAACAAAGCAACCGGCAGCCTTATTTCAAAAGTTTCGGACATTATTGCTGAAAACGGTTTGAATATCGATTTTATCCACAGGTTGTCCGGCCGCATCCCGATGGATGGAAAACCTGCGCCAAGATACGCCTGCATTGAATTTTCAGCGCGTGGAATTCCTCTTGATCTAGATTTAATGCGCGCAAAATTTTTGACCATGGCAACAGAAGAGCAGGTCGATATAGCTCTTCAGGAAGACAATGCTTTCCGCCGGAACAGAAGACTTGTTGCTTTTGATATGGACTCCACACTTATTCAGACAGAAGTAATTGACGAACTCGCTAAAGCCGCTGGGTCAGGCGAACTTGTCAGCAGCATTACCGAATCCGCCATGCGCGGAGAAATTGACTTTAAAGAAAGTCTGCGCCAAAGACTGAGTACTCTCAAAGGGTTAGACGAATCTGTAATGGCAGACATTGCCAAAGCACTGCCCATCACAGAAGGGGCTGAGCGTCTTATCTCCAACCTGAAAAAGTTCGGATATAAGACAGCTATCCTCTCCGGAGGATTCACCTACTTCGGCAAGAAACTCCAAGAACACCTTGATGTCGATTATGTCTATGCAAACGAACTTGAGATTGTAGACGGCAAACTGACGGGAAATGTCATCGGAGATATTGTAGACGGAGCTAAAAAAGCAGAGCTGCTCACTGAAATTGCAAAAAAAGAAAAGATCAGTCTTCAGCAGGTAATTGCTGTGGGAGACGGTGCAAACGATCTACCCATGCTCTCTATTGCGGGCCTCGGTATTGCCTTTCATGCCAAGCCGAAAGTAAAAAAAGATGCCCGTCAATCAATCTCGCATTTCGGCCTTGATTCGATTTTATATTTAGTCGGCCTGCGCGACCGCGAGACGGATTAAGCCGATAAATACCGTAATCAAACAATTCTTCATAAAAAAGCCTCTCAAATTAATTTGAGAGGCTTACTTTTAACTTTCTTTTCTATCAGCTTTAAGCTGACCGCAAGCTGCTTTAATATCCTGTCCCATTGACCTGCGGATAGTTGCGGTAATTTCTTTATCCCACAGATATTTTTCAAAGGCTAAAACCTGCGCAGGGTCAGGAGCTTTGTAGAGCGGCTTGTCCCCGGGATTATATGCAATAAGATTAACTTTGCACTTGCGGTGGCCCAAAAGGCGCACAAGTTGCTTGGCGTGCTCAATTGAATCGTTTACTCCGCCGAGCAGCAGGTACTCATAAGTTACCCGTTCACGCGGTTTAAGCGGGTAGTGATCCATTGCGGAGAGTAAATCATTTATATCTGTTTGCGCGGCCTTAGGCATAATCTTTTCACGCAGCTCTTGAGTCGGCGCATGCAACGATATTGCCGGAAGTGTCAAACCTGATTCACCCAAAACTTTAAGCTGCTTTATAAATCCGACAGATGAAACAGTTATGCGCCGCGGCACAAAACTGAGCCCTTCAGGATCATTCAAAGTTTTTAAAGACTTGATCAGTTCATCCAGATTAAGCAGAGGTTCGCCCATTCCCATAAAAACAAGATTCTTGAGCTGATCTAAATTTTTCTGCTCTAGATATGCCCTGCCGACTAAAACCTGTCCGAGAATTTCAGACATGGTCATGTTGCGCTCAAACCCCATAAGCCCTGTATTGCAGAAGGTACATCCCATGGCGCAGCCGACCTGTGTAGAAAGACACTGAGTATAGCGTCCTTCCATAGGGATAAGAACAGTTTCAACCAATGCTCCGTCACCAAGACGCAACAGAAGTTTAATTGTTCCATCTTTACTCGTTTGCACAACATCAAGTTCAGGGTGGTTCAATACAGCTTTGCTTTTTAAATCTTCGCGAAGCCCCTTGGCAATATTGGTCATGTCATCAAAATTGCTTACGCCTTTCTGCCACAGCCATTGCCAAATCTGCTTAACCCTGAATTTTGGGCCTTTAAGCTCTTTTGAAATAAAAGTTTCAAGCTCTTCGTAATCGAGATTCAATATATCAATCATATGTAATGTCTTATTATTTTAAATTTATTGTTTTGGAATAAACCGAACTATTTTAATCTGCTCGGTTACCCATTTAACGGAAAGAGTATTTAAGTCTTCAACGACTATCATATCTTTTATCTGAGGAGGAAGCTTTTCAATAAAGCTACCAAATTCGATGTAATCATGAGCACTGAGCAACATTACGGCACTGTTGAATTTAGTTTCTTTAAAATATTTATAGGCAGGATACTTTTCAGCATCATGGTGCTCACTTTTAAATAAATCAGCCGCATTTTTGGGAGTGGCAAGTGCTTGCAACATTTCTAAGGGAGACGCGCTTGATCCGAGCGAGTACATGCAACCTTGTCCGTGATCAAGTTTTTTAAAATAGTAAACAATATCAGGAAAGGCTTTGATAAAAAACGGCCTGTGCAAAACAAGCATGTTCCCGATTGCAATGTCCTTAAGACCGTCAGTTAAAGCCTGCCCCATAATCGGCATCGGCCTGTTCTCAGTAATGGAAACATATGACGGTAATGTTCGATAATAAAAAGGCATGACGGCAACTATAGCCAAGGCTCCGCCGACTATATGCAAAACCGGACGTTCCGCCTGTTTAATACTCACCACAAGCAGGACCGCAAAGAAACAGGCAAAAGCCAGGAAAAACGGAATCATGGTATCCATATACTGATGAACCGGTACACCGTCCGCCAAGTTTACCGAAACTTTCATGGCTTTGAAAGAACGGTAAGCAAGCATTGCCCCCATGGAGCAAAGCCATATGAATCCCATTTCAAAAAAAGTGCTATATGATTTATCCCGCTTTGCATTCACAAGCCAGTCGCAGACTATGATGGAAAGAATCGGCAGAACAGGCAGCATATAACGGTTGGATTTGAGCTTGAACAGCAGAGTAAAAGTTAAAAGATATACGAGGAAAATACAGGTCATAAAGACGTATTTTTCATCAAATTTTTCTTTAATCGATTTCCATATCCCGTATACGGCTCCAAAAACATATCCCCCCCAAGGGAAGAAGATAACTGTCAACGTATCAAAATACGGATCAAGCCGGCTCAGCTTTTCAAAGAGCTTTGAGCTTGTGGTCGAAGTGTTAAGGAAAAATTGGCCTACAAGTCCTTGCGAATAGTCAAAGCCTGAGTTCACCCACGCTGCGTACAGCCAAAGCGCAAAGGCGATACATCCGGTTGTAGACCAGAGTAATAAAATCTTGCGCTCCTTCCATGCGTTACTGATAATTCCGCTGACATTTATGGAGGATAAAAATGATGCGGACTGATCAGCCTCGTGCTTAGCGCGGACATTACACCTGATTCCTTCAGCCAGAACATATCCGGCCAGCGGTAAAAATGCGAACGGGCCTTTTGCCAGGACGCCTAAAGTAGTAATTACAGCTCCGCTGATAGACACAATTTTGCGTTTATCTCCGAGATATCGCAGCAGGTAGCAATAAGTTGCCCATGTTACGCAACAGGTAAAAACAATATCGACCTTCATCATTACAGACATAAACTTAAACAGCACAGAACTCTGAAGCATCAAAGCCGCGAGCAATCCAGTTGCCGGGCCGAACATTTTTTTACCTGTTAAAGCCGTTGCCAAAACTACAAGCATTGAGCAAAGAACTGTCGGCAGTCTTAAAATAAAAAGAGTATTGCTGCCGAAACCGTTAAGTGAAGCTAGCCATGCAAAAGGGTACATAACCCAATATGTAAGCGGAGGTTTTTCCATCCTGGGCATGCCGTCAAACATCGGTGAAAAGAAATGCCCCTGTGAAAACATTTCATAGACAGCGCGCGCATATTTAGGCTCATCAATATCATAAAAATAGTTAAGAGAGATCCCGTAAAAAGAGACTGCAAAAGAAAAAATAAGCAATAATCCTAAAAGAATTCTCCAGTTTTTCTGGTAGAAATAGTCAGGACCGTGCATTGAGTCATAGTTCATGTATATGTTCCTAAAAGGTTATTAATCATAAAAACAGGAGTTCCCCTGCTAGGCATAAGCTTTATCAAACTTTCCCGGCCAAGTCGAAAAGAGCTGTACTGGATTAAATCAGCTTCATAGGTTAATAAGAAGCCAGCGATTATCTATTATTAAAAGAGGCTGACATGCGTTTCCGATCAACATTGAACTTGTTTTGCGTTATATCAATTTTTATAACACTGAACGCGATTGCGGCTGCAGCTTCGCCTACCATTGCAATCGAAGATTTTAAAGACAAATCAGGACGTCCTGCAACAGAATTCAAAGAATTTCTCACAAAATCTCTTACAAAAGCAGGATTCACTTGTTGCAATAATTCAACAATGAGAAATTATGTCCGATACACTCTTGCCGGAATCGTTGAAAAAAACAAGAAAGGAACTTCATATTCCGTTCTGCTAACCGATACTTTTTCCCTTGAACCGAGTGTTTTTTTTAACGGAAAACAAATAGGCGGAACAAATACATCGCCTGCAGCATCCAAACTTGTTAAATCTGTCGCTAAATTTCTTTCCAGCCAGACTATAACTTCAATTGAAATTGTCGGAGATTCAAGGCTTACTCCGAATGCGGTGATGGCCTTAGCTCAAATTCGCCCCGGCGAAACTGCTTCGCCTGAAAAAATTATTGCAGGAAGAATTATTCTTGAAAATTGTGGATTATTTAAAAATGCACAGCTCTACATAGCTCCCGGACCTGAAGGCCGTCAGCTCAGAATTACGGTAAAAGAAGGAGTCATGGTTATTGCAAACAGCATGGACGGCCCCGGAAAAGCTGTTATTGACAATATTCTAGGCCCAGCTACAGATGATCTGCCGGAATTCCCAGCAATTCCTGAAGATCCTGAACAAAAAGATTTATCCACTGTCAGTGCAGGTTTTCTTGCGCATGAAGCAGAAAAAGCTCTTATAACATTTGAATCAACTGATTCAGCATATACCATAGAAAATCTTGAATATTTTGTAAGTATTGCTTCCGCCATTCGAAATAGAATCTATTCCTATAACACTCCATGCAGAGACTTATGTGTAATTCTTTTTAAGATGTGCTCTGTTCTTGATTCTAAAACAGCCAGAGATATAACTGCACAATTTCAAAGAGACTTCATGCAGAATTCTTCTGATCCTGAAACAATGGATAAAATGCTTAGCCGCATCGAATTTTTAAATCAATCACATGACATCGCGGCCGAAGCAGAAGTAACTCTAGCATCCAGATTATATTCCGACAGTCCACATTCCCCGATTATCCCGTGGGTTTTATCTTCACTAGGGGAGCAGGCTCTAAAGGTAGAGGATGTCAAACGCGCGGCTCCTTTGTTAAAAGCCTCCATTGTGATTTCGTCACTTCCTGTCTCACCGGAAATGCTTATTCTTGCCGCACAGACTCAGTACAGCAATCTTGATAAAAACTCCGGTGACGCCGCGTCGGCACGGCTCCGTCCGTTACTTGCAGAACCAAATTTGAACCTGTCTGCTAAAAAACAAATAAAATCACTGGATCGCTGGGCCGCATTATGTGAGACAGTGCTGGCCATTTCTGACAAAGATGAATTTGAACTGCAACTTGAAAAAGGTGATGCTTTAATTCTTCTGAACAGACCGGATCTGGCCGAGCCATTATTTCATCGTCTTCATGAAGAGAAACCTGATGACGCAAGACCCTTCACAGGATTCGGAAGACTTGCATTCCAAAGAACCGGAAATCTTTACTCTGCAAGACCTTACATAGAAAGAGCTTCCAAGCTGAATCATCGTGACCGCTTTTTTTATGAACTGGCTCTTGCTTACACCCTGAAAAGAATCACAGGCGAGGCTCTACCTACAATCAATATTGAAGGCAGAAACTCAGAAGAGGCTTCTGCAACCAGATTTCTTTTACCCAAGGCCGCACTTTATGATGCAGGATATGAGCAATTCAACAAGGCTCAAGCATTGCTTATCAAGGCAGGAATAAATGTTCTTGATGACTGGTTATCCTATACACCTATTGCTAATGATTCCGCATGTGAGAACATGTATGTACAGACCGATCTGTTAAAAACTGAACTTCCTGATTCTGATGAGATTCTGCTCGCCAACTATTTTTTTTCAGTCTTCGTAAAAGACAGAACAGATATCAGGAAAATGCTGACTATCCCGCTTAGCAGCCGCGTAGGGCTGGAACCACGGATAGCGCAGATTAACATTCTTATAAGAGAAATATCTATACACCCGACACTACCTCTTGCCGAGGCGATTCAGTCCGCAGTTGTATCCATTGCCGCCGATGCTGATAATCGAAGTAAAGTTGTAGCACTTCAAGCAGATGCTCTGGCCATAACCGGACTTTATATGAACTCAAAAGAAAATCTTATCAGGGCTAAATCCCTTTATGGGCTAGCCGCGGGGTTAAGTTCCGGCACGGAAAAAGGAAGATTGCTGAACAATCAGGCTTGCGTGTATCTGGCGTTAGGACAAAAGAGTGAAGCGGACGATCTCTACGATGAAGCCATGGACAATTCCCCGGACTTTCCAGAGGCTGTAACACTTGGAAATACTGTGTCATCTTCTTCTCAAAAAGAACTTAAAGCGAAGCTGTCAGGTTACATTGAAAAGGTGAAATCAACTGAGCTGAAACAAGCGGCTCAGGACATTCTAGGAATAGAACCGAAAAAAACAGCAGGAAATTCAACTGACAGGGCAGTTAAAAACAATCAAACCTCATCTGTAAAAGTATCTCCCCAGGCAGGTTCGCTTCATATTCTTCTAAAAGAATCATCAGCGACAGAGGTAGATTATAACAATATTGAAGGGTTGAAACTGAACTTTTTATACAAAAGCAACCCATGGCTGCTTCCTGCAAAAGCGAAATAAGAATTTCAACAGTTCAGCTAAAACAGATTATTCCGACTCCAAAATATAATTCATTTGCGCAGCCATCAGCTTAAGCGGCTCTACACTCCCGGTAATTCGCATTATTTCCATCAGCGTTTCAGCACCAAGCTTCGCTTTCGGATCATCCGGATTTACTTCACGCAGCAATGTTTTAGGGCTCTTTCCCAATTTTTCAGCAAGGACCTCTAACGGAACCGGTCCGTTTACTACGAGTTCCTGTATTGCTCTTTCAATCTCTTCAGACATTTTATAATAATCCTCTTCCAATATTTATTCCCCGCCAAAGTAAGTAAGTGATATAATAAAAAACTCAAACACTCAACAAACCAAATGCCGCTCATGACAAGGTTTTATCTTCAACTCACTTTCCAATATTATTTCTTTCATAAAAATGATACAAACTCAGAGGTAAAATTGTCACCAGATTGTAACAATTAATATTTGCCGATCAATCGTTACAATCTGCAAGGCTTGTAACGATTCTTATAATTACCAGTGAATTTTCTATAACTTGACCTAACGACATTATCGTGCTTGTTACTGCTCTGTAACAAAACTAGTAAACGACCTCTGTTCTTAAATAAGCATACAGGTTTGGAGGGAGCTTTGCCCAAGAAATCTTTACACATGAAAATTCTACTCTGGGGATGGGCGGTTATGCTCTGCGCCCTGTTGCTTACGTTTTGGTTTTACTACGGAACAGTGGCCGAAGAACTGGCCAATTCAAGCGAACAGGATACTTCCAGGCTGCTTAATTATGTCCGCGGGCAAATCAGCAAGAGTGAAGAAGTTCCCGGGACATCCGCTTTTCAGGGCCAAGTCACCCAGCTGGGTCATGCACTTGGAATCAGAATTACGTACATTAAAGACGGTAAGGTTTTAGCAGACTCTGAAGTTCAGGAAAAACGTCTGCCTAAACTAGATGACCATTCAAACAGACCTGAAGTTATTGCTGCTGAAGCAAGCGGCTCAGGCGAAAATATAAGATTCAGCAAAACGCTCGACACCCGTATGCTCTATGTAGCAAAGACCATGAACAAAGAAGGTGAATTCCTGCGTCTGGCTTTGCCATATTCAGTGATCGGCGACCGCCTTGATCGCGTAAAAACACACTTTGCCGTTACCCTGCTTTTAATAGCTATGGGCTCAGCCTTACTCCTTATATATATAGGCAAGCGAACCTCAGCCGCTGTAACAGAAATTTCTGCAACTGCGCGTGCAATCGGTGAAGGTGATTACAATAAGCGTATCCGCATAATCCCCGGCGGTGAATATCAACTTCTGGCGGATTCGGTCAACACAATGGCCCGTAAAATTCAAGGCCATATTGAAATCATTGAAGATCAGAAAAACAAACTAGATGCCATGTTCGACAACATGAAAGAAGGCATCATGGTTCTTGATACTGACGGTAAGATTGAATCTGTAAACAACTCTATGACTGAAATTGTCCCTGAAACAAAAGACAGCAAAGGACGGATGCCTCTTGAAGTCCTCACCCGTCATGAAATTCAGGACTCCGTTGACGCGATCATCAACAATTCAAACTCCACTAAATCCGATTCGATAATTTTAGACTTCCCTGACGGACGGTCACTTAACGTCACCGTCTGTTCTTTCAATGATTCCAGCAATCGCCGTAAGTTAATCCTTGTATTTCATGACATCAGTGAAGTCCGCCGCATCGAAATGATACTTAGAGACTTTGTCTCCAATGCTTCACACCAGCTTCGCACTCCGCTGACAAGCATCAAGGGATACACTGAAACAATTATTGATAATCCGCCTCAGGACGCCAAAATACTTGCTAAATTTTTGAACATCATTCTCGAAAATGCAAACCACATGTCAAAAGTGATCACAGGCATGTTTGCTCTTGCACGCAGTGAATACTCCGGCAAAAAACTTCGATCAGAACCGACAAGCCTTAACGGAACAATTCTTCACAGCATCAACAACCTGACCAAAATTGCCGCTGCGAAAAATATACAAATAATTAAAGGGATCATTCCTGACGAATTGGTTGTAGGCACAGATGAAGGATTAATCCAGATCTTTGAAAACCTGCTTGAAAATGCCATCAAATATGCCCCGGAAAACAGCTCTGTTAAAATTGAAACAAAGCTGGAAGAAGGTTCAATAACTACAAAAATTATTGATGAAGGGCCTGGAATCCTTCCTTCTGACGCAGAAAGAATTTTCGAACGTTTCTTTAAACTTGATGAAAATGCTGTCGAAAACGGCAGCTCAGGATTGGGACTTGCTATCTGTCGCAGTCTTGTTCGTAATTTTAATGGGGACATATGGGTTGAAAGCCCAGCTAATACATCTACCGGAACAGGCTCTGCATTTTGCGTAAAGCTTCCGGTAGCAGACGGCGAATAACGCCGATAAAACTTTATAAGTTTTGAATAAGAGGTTTATCTTTAATGGATATTTATGATGTGTTTTTCTATCTGTCCCTGTTCGCAGGGTTCATGATGGCTTTTAACCTGGGTGCAAATGACGTGGCGAACTCCATGGCATCGGCAGTCGGGGCAAAAGCAATCAGCATCAAGCAAGCGGTTCTCATTGCGGGGGTACTAAACTTCGCCGGAGCGGTCTTCCTTGGATCACAGGTAACTGCAACTGTCAGTAAAGGAATCATTAATGCCGATGCTATTGCTGATCCTAAAATAGTAATGATCGGTATGTTTGCCTCGTTACTTGCTGCCGGATTATGGGTTTTGATATCGACACTTACGGCACTTCCAGTATCGTCTACCCACTCAATCGTCGGTAGTATCCTAGGATTCGGACTGGTTGCAGGCGGACCGGATGTTGTAAACTGGATGAAAATGGTCGGGATCGTTATGTCCTGGATTATTTCTCCATTCTTTGCTGCGACCATAGCTTATTTAATTTTTACACATATACGTAAGACAATCCTTTTTCAAAAGGACTTCATCCATCAAGCCAAAAAATGGGCTCCGATCTGGATGGGACTTACCGTTTTACTTATCTCCCTTTCCTTTCTCTACAAAACGCCTTTCGGAAAAAATCTGCATCTTCCTTTCTTAGGTTCACTGGCCATTGCTCTCTCCATTTCAGGAGCAGTCTGGTTTGCCGGCAGACTAGGCGTATCAAAACTTGTCGGAGACCCTGAGCAAGGGGCGGAAGCTGTTGAAGAAACATTCAGAAAGCTGCAAGTCGGAACATCCTGCTATGTTGCCCTTTCACAGGGTGCAAATGATGTTGCGAACGCAATCGGCCCGGTTGCTGCCATCTACCTTATTTCCAAAGAGCACATTCTCTCTGCCAACGCCGAGGTGCCGATAGGCTTGCTGGTTATGGGCGGAATAGGTATTGCTATAGGTATCGCACTCCTTGGACATAAAGTTATGGGAACAGTCGGTACTAAAATTACGACACTTACCAACACCCGTGGTTTTGCTGTAGATTTCGGCGCAGCGACAACGGTTCTTGTTGCGTCCAACATGGGTCTTCCAGTATCATCAACCCATGCAGCCGTCGGTTCAGTTGTCGGTGTCGGTCTGGCAAGAGGCTTCTCTGCTGTTAATTTTAAAATACTTGGCAAAATTGTTGTTTATTGGTTACTGACTGTACCAATAGCAGCTCTGACCAGCATAATAATATTCAGCCTGCTCAAATGGGCTTGCATCTGATAAAATATAAGGAGGCAATATGCGTTTTCGTCTGCCCTTTCTAGATTTAATAGGTTCGAAGAATCCTATGGATGGATTAACAAAGCATTACGATAAAATTGCTGAGTGTATTCAAATAATTAATGACTCTGTTGAATGCTATGTAACAGGCAATTCAACATGCAAAGAATTCGGCGATCTTATTGCGCAGATCGACAAAGTGGAAAGTGAAGCAGATAAGATCAAAAGATCTATCCGTAATCACCTGCCGCACAGCATGTTTATGTCTGTAGATAAAACTCTGTTTTTTAACTACACCCGCAGTCAGGATAATATCCTCGACAACGCACAGGAAGCACTTCATTGGCTCGCCATGCGTAAAGTAAGTATCCCCGACATCTATCAGAAAGATTTAATTATCCTTCTTTCAGAGGTAAACGATACAACAATGCGTCTCGGACCGGCATTGAAGGCAACCATTAAACTTAACGATGGAACTTCTCTTGACCGTGAAAGCACAAAAAGAAAAATCAGAAAAGTCCGCACACATTATGCAAAAGCGGTTGAACTGAGAAAAGACCTTTCCAGCAAGATTTATAACTCAGACATGGATTTTAAAGACATTTATCAGCTCATGCACTTTGTTGCCTGCCTAAGCGAAATGGCGCACGACGCAGAAGGATGCGCCGATATCCTCCGTGCAATGTTAGCCCGCTAAGCTCACGCATATATCTCACACAAAAAAACACCCCTGAAATTAAAATTTCAGGGGTGTTTTTGTAATATTACTTACCACGCCAACCAAAAATATTTAAGACGCCGGCCCCCTTACAACCCTTCCCTTTCCTTTAAGGCCATCCGCTTAACTTTTCCACTGGAGGTCTTCGGCAGCTCGTCACAGAATTCAATGCTTTTGACAGCGACGATTGTTCCGAGTTCGCGGTGAATGTGATCTATCAACTCTTTGTGCAACTCATCAGACTCGACCGCGTCATAAATGAGAGTTACAAAAGCCTTTGCGACTTCTCCCTTAATCTTATCCGGCACGCCTATTACAACAGCTTCTGCAATATCGTGGTGCCCCGTCAGAGCACTTTCTACTTCAGCAGAGCCGATACGATGTCCGGCAATGTTTAAAACATCATCCGCGCGCCCCTGAATCCAGAAATAGCCGTCTTCATCTTTGCGGGCCACATCTCCGGCATAAAACATCCCCGGTATAATGCCCCAGTAATGATCAACAAGTGCGCGATCATCATTTAAGACGGCACTGAACATTGCAGGCCACGGCTTTTTAATGACAAGGAATCCGCCTTTTCCGGCCGGGACTGGTTCACCTTTAAGATTAACCACATCCGCATCCACGCCAGGAAGAGCCCTTGTGACAGACCCGGGCTTAAGCACTGATACGGGCATGGGGCTGATCATAATCATGCCAGTCTCTGTCTGCCACCATGTGTCGAGAACAGGACACTGACTTTTCCCGATATTCTCGTACAGCCAGATCCATGCTTCAGGATTGAAGGGTTCGCCGACCGCTCCGAGAATACGCAAAGTGGAAAGGTCATGCTGATCTGGATAGCGATGTCCGAACCTCATCAAGGTACGAATCTGCGTAGGTGATGTGTAGAAAATTGAAACACCGTATTTTGAAATAATATTCCAAAGCCTGTCGGCCTGCGGATAAAGAGCATGTCCTTCATACATTACAGTAGTCGTTCCGGCTAACAGCGGACCGTAAACAAGGTAACTGTGACCTGTTATCCAGCCCGGATCAGCCGAACACCAGAAGATATCCGTAGGTTTGAGATCAAAAACCCATTTGAAAGTTCTGTGCACGCCGACCATATAACCGCCGTGAGAATGAATTATTCCCTTCGGTTTACCGGCTGTTCCCGAGGTATGAAGGATAAAGAGAGGATCACTTGAATCCATTATTTCAGCGGCGGCATGAGCACGCTCATGGCGGACAATATCTTCATACCAATAGTCTCTGGCGGAATCCATCGCGACTTCAACATTAGCCCTGTGTACGACCACAACAGACTCAAGCTTTTCAGAAGGATTATCAAGAAGAGCACTGTCAACAGCTTCCTTCAGCCTGATTACCTGTCCGTTACGATAGAACCCGTCCACAGTGACCACAACCCGCGGCTGAATTTCTCTAATCCGCTCCCGAAGATTTTTTGCTGAAAAACCGGAAAAAACAAGCGAATGGACCGCCCCTATTCTGGCGCAGGCAAGCATTGAAATAACCGTTTCGGGAAGTTGCGGCATATAGAGAACAACACGATCCCCTTTTGTAACTCCAAGGGAACGCAAACCGTTGGCGAACTTGTTTACCGCGCGGTAAAGCTCATAATATGTGAACTGTCGGGAATCACCCGGTTCGCCTTCCCAAATCAGGGCCAAGCGATTTTTATTAACTGTCTCGATATGGCGGTCGAGCGCATTGTATACAATATTACATCTGGCTCCTGTGAACCACTTGTAATTAGGAGCATTTGAATCATCGAGCACCTGATCCCACTTCGTAAACCAGTCAAGTTCTTCGGCGGCTTCTTCCCAATAGGAGCAGAGATCAGAATCAGCACGAGCGCGTGCCGCAATTAAATCCTGTGGATTAATTCCGGCCTCGATTATCATCTGCGGCAAGGGTCTGAACACCCGTTCTTCGTGCAGGAGACTATCCAGCGGTTCAGGACTATCCATGCCACACTCCCTTTGTTGATGCGCCAAAACAAACATCAATTGAAAATAACTTATTCAAACCCGAAACAATTCTTCCAGCCTCATCTATACACAGACAGAATGATATTTGCTTACAATATTCGGCAAACGGTGAAAGGGATTCGATAAGCGGCATCTTTACATCCCCAGTATCTGTTTCAGTTTACCTATCCGCCTTCTGCTGATGGGAAGCTCAATTCTGGTACGTCCTGCCGTGCGAAGCATAAAATTACTGCCGGGGAGAGATGCTACTTCCGTGACCATTTCAAGATTTACCAGATATTTACGATGAACTCTGAAAAAACGGTGAGGCTCAAGACGCTCTTCAAGCGTCTTGAGCCTGTGCGAAGTGAGAAATTTCTGTGTTGCGGTGTGCACATAAGAATAATCTTCATAGGCTTCTACAAAAATTATCTGAGTATACGGAATAAGAATCATCCGCCCGTCCTGATTGACGGGAAGTTTTTCAATTTCAGGCTGGCGGGTTTGCGAATAGTCCCATGCATGTTTCAGAGCAGCCAGAAATCTGTCCTGCTCTTCTTCTTCAAGAGGGAGTTGTAAAGTCTCTTCTCCTGTTTCTACGCCTGTGCCGGACTCCTTCCAGTCAGACGGTTCAGGAATCTCGCGAAAATGGCTCTTAAATCTGGAAATACGTTCAACTGTCTTCGCCATCCTGTCTTTATCCGGAGGCCAGATAAGATAATCAACTGCGCCAAGTTCAAATGCCAAATAAGCGTTTGTCTCATCTTCAGCTATAAAAATTAATCCCGGTTTATTTTTGCTGGATCCAAGAGTTTGCGCAAGTTCAATGCCGCTTATTCCTTCATTAAAATCGATAGCCAGAAAAATGATCCCGTACCCAACCTCTTTGTGCAACTCAAGTGCTTCATCCGCGCGCACAGTTTCACCAAGAAGGCGCACGACTTTCACTCCGCGCAGACTTTCCCGGATGGCTGATCTGACCTTTGAGTCCGGATGAAGAATTAACGTTTTGAGGCTGGGCAAAACATCTCCGCAACAACAAATTAACCTAGTTATTTTAGGGATAGCTTTAATTATCTGCAACTGCAAGAAATCTGTTCAGATTGATTTAAAGTCTTTAAAGTTTTAATAGAAGTTGTTTCTGCAACATTTTTACTAAAAAAGAGTCAATTCTCTTGATGATAACAAATAAATATTTTAGAGGACATTGACATTAACAAGAATTATTACTATTAGTTTAGCCAGAGGTCATTATGAAAATAGGACAAAGAAGATCAAAACAAAGAGAACTCATACTTGAAGAGTTGAAGAGTGTTACATGTCACCCTACAGCCGATGAGCTTTATGAGTTAGTCAGAAAAAGGATCAGCAACATCAGTCTGGGTACTGTTTACAGAAACTTGGAATTGATGGCTTCTAACGGAGTGATCCTTAAAATTGAATCAGGCGGCAAAAACAGATTTGACGGAAACGCTATGCCCCATCCTCATATGAGGTGTACGGAATGCGGAAAAGTTGAAGATATTACGTTTGCTGTGGAAGTCCCGACTTTGAGCCAATTGGAGGCCAAAGGATTTAAGATTACCGGATGTACCATTGAGTACTATGGTTTATGCCCAGATTGTAAACACAGCTGTTAAAACTTTTTACCTGAATATTATACTTTCTCGATAATATAATTCCTTATTATCGAACGATTATTTACAAAAAAAATGACAGAACTTATATTAGCTGATACTTTCTTGAGTAGTACAGCGTGGTAAGATCACGTCTAAAATATTTACCAAAGGAGAATATGAAATGGCTGGATTGAAAGGTTCCCGTACTGAAAAAAATATCCTAACTGCCTTTGCAGGTGAATCACAGGCTCGTAATCGTTACACATATTTTGCTTCACAGGCAAAAAAAGACGGTTTCGTTCAAATTGCAAATATTTTTGAAGAAACAGCTAATCAGGAAAAAGAACACGCTAAACGACTGTTCAAACTCCTTGAAGGCGGAGCTGTAGAAGTATCCGCTTCATTTCCTGCAGGAGTTGTCGGAACGACAGCAGACAATCTTTTAGCTGCTGCCGCTGGCGAAAACGAAGAATGGCAGCACATGTATCCATCTTTTGCGAAAATAGCGGAAGAGGAAGGATTTACAACAATTGCCGCCATTTTCAGAGCGATTGCTGTTGCAGAAGAGTTTCATGAAAAACGTTATCTTACTCTTGCTAAAAATATTAAAGACGGTAAAGTCTTTGTTAAAGACTCTAGCGTGGTATGGCAATGTCAGAACTGCAGCTACATCCACACAGGGAATGAAGCTCCCCGTCAGTGTCCTGCATGCGCACATCCACAGGCTCACTTCCAGCTAGTCAGTGAGAACTATTAATTTCTAACCATGAAATGGAGAATACAATGGCCAAACTTTTTGAAATCTACAAATGTGAAGCTTGCGGTAATATCACAATGGTCATGCACGCCGGTGAAGGCAACCTAGTTTGCTGCGGAAAAGACATGATACTCATGACTGAAAACACTGTTGACGCTGCAAAAGAAAAACATGTTCCTGTCATTGAAAAGATCGAAGGCGGATACAAAGTTTCTGTTGGATCTGTTGCCCACCCTATGGAAGAAAAGCATTATATCGAATGGATTGAGCTTGTTTCCGGTAATAATCGTTACCTGAAAAAGCTTCATCCCGGCGATGCCCCTGTAGCAGAATTCTGCGGCTGTAAATTCGGAGACGAACCGGTGACGGCCCGTGAATACTGTAACCTGCACGGCCTCTGGAAAGCATAGCCTTAGAGTTAGAGGTTGATATGAGTAGTCCAGAAGAAATGTACCAATGCCAGGTAAGTAACTGCGGTTATATCTACAACCCTGACAAAGGTGATAAAAAAGGTAAAATTGCAAAGGGGATTCAATTTAAGGATCTACCTGAAGATTGGAAATGCCCTATTTGCGGAGCTACCAAGAAGTCTTTTAAATCACTTGCTTAAAGAATATTTAATTCAAAAAGGAGATTTTAAAATGAAATACGTATGTACTATATGTGGCTGGGTTTATGATCCTTCTGTAGGAGATCCTGATGGCGGAGTCGCTGCCGGAACTAAATTTGAAGACATTCCAGATGATTGGGAATGTCCTGTCTGCGGAGCATCCAAGGATGACTTCGAGCCTGAGTCCTAAAAACGGCTCAATTTCTCATCAAAATTATTTACACAGAAAGCCGGGAGAATCCCGGCTTTCTATCTTAAACTTCTAAAGCAGTAGGATTTTATAGTGAGACCTGTTCAAATAAAAGAAGGTATTCATTGGGTTGGAGTTGTTGACTGGAATTGTCGCAACTTCCACGGTTATGCTCTTTCCTCTAAGGGTACAACATACAATGCCTTTTACGTTGAAGATGAAAAAAGAGCCTTAGTTGATACTGTTCCGGCAGCATTTGAAAGCCAGTTCCTTTGCTCAGTTTCACAGCTGACTGAACTTGAAAAAATTGACTATATTGTCGTTAACCATTTAGAACCTGACCATTCAGGCTGTCTTGCCCGCATGGTTGAACTTTGCAAACCTGAAAAGATTTTCATTTCACCTATGGGTGCAAAATCGCTCGGCACTTTCTTTGACTGCAAAGACTGGCCGATAGTTATCGCAAATTCCGGAGATGAAATTTCCTTAGGTAAAAAAACTCTCCGCTTTTACGAAACCAAAATGCTCCATTGGCCTGACAACATGTTCACCTGCATTCCTGAAGCCAAAATGCTCATTTCAAGTGATGCATTCGGACAGAACTGGGCAACCAGTGAAAGATTCGCAGATGAAGTAAGCAAAGAAAAAGTAACTGATCTAATGGCTCAGTACTATGCCAACATCGTCAATCCTTATTCCCCTAAGGTTTTGAAAACTATCGAATTCTTAGAAAGTCTTAACCTTGATATCGACACTCTCTGCCCAGACCACGGTTTGATGTTCAGAGGTGAAGATGTAGCGTATGCTTGCCAGAAATACGTAGAATACGCAGAGCAAAGAACCACAAACAAAGCTGTCATCATTTATGACACCATGTGGAAATCCACCGAGCATATGGCTGGAGCTATTGCTTCCGGCCTCGCAGACGAAGGTGTCAGTGTTAGAATCATGAATGTGAAAGCTAACCACCACAGTGATATTATGTCTGAAGTCTTTGACGCAGGCGCAGTCATTATCGGCTCACCTACTCATAACAACGGAATTCTTCCCGGTATGGCTGATGCTCTGACTTATGTTAAGGGCCTTAGACCTCAGAATAAAATCGGAGCATGTTTCGGTTCATTCGGCTGGAGCGGAGAATGCGTTAAGATTCTCAGAGAATGGCTGGAAACTATGGGCATGGAAATTATTGAACCTAATATCAAAGTTAAAAACCGTCCTGATCATAAATCCTATGAGGAATGTTATGAACTGGGACGCGAAATCGCTAAAGCTGTAAAAGCTAAAAACGCCTAATTATCAGGTAAATAGCGGGCGGGATTTAACAATTCCGCCCGTGCAGTAAGGAGATTCGCTTCATGGCAGTTGGACGGCAGATAAAAAGAGCGGTCATTGAGGCCCTTGCAGACGAAGATTGGGAGCAGAAATTTTCTGTACTCATGAAAGAGTATCCAATGCAAAGTCTCATTGCCCCCCTTTTTTCATCTCTATGTGCTCCTTCTGAGATTGTACGCTGGCATGGCATTTCATCCTTTGGACAGGTCGTTGACAGACTGTTTGCAGAAGATGATGCACGCGCCAGAATTGTCATGCGCAGAATAATGTGGATGCTCAATGAAGAATCTGGAGGGTGCGGCTGGGGTGTACCTGAAGCAATGGGTGAAATAACTGCTTCGAACAGAGTAATGGCTGACGAATATGGCAGAATTCTTCTCAGCTATATTCATGAAGCGGAAGGAAAACCTGAAAATTACCTCGAGTTTACTCTGCTGCTCCGCGGAGCAATGTGGGGCGTTGCCAGACTTGCGCAAAGCAGGCCTGACATTGTCGCTCCTGCCACCGATGATTTAATCAAATTTCTTGTTAGTAATGACCCTGTGCTTGTTGGAATTGCCTGCTGGGCCCTTGGGGGGCTTAAAGCTAAGCGAGCTGTGCAACAGCTCAATAAGCTCACGGGCAATGGAAATATTATCAATCTTTATATGGATCGACAGCTCCGCTCAGGCACTGTCGGCCAATTGGCGCAAGCGGCCCTAGAAAAAATTTCCGGGGAATAATTGTAACTCTGAACAAGGAGAGGAATGATGGATGTTCTTATGCTGTCAAGGCTTCAATTCGCCATGGCAACTATGTTCCACTTCATTTTTGTGCCACTCACTCTAGGTCTTTCAGTAATGATTGCCATCATGGAAACCTACTATGTACGCACAGGAAAAGAAGTTTATCTGAGGATGACTAAATTCTGGGGGAAATTGTTTGTTATTAACTTTGTTCTCGGAGTTGTAACCGGAATAACTCTTGAATTCCAATTCGGTACCAACTGGTCCAAATACGCTGAGTATGTAGGTGATATTTTCGGATCACTGCTTGCAATTGAAGCAACGGTTGCCTTTTTTATGGAATCAACATTCCTTGCGGCATGGATTTTCGGCTGGAAAAAACTTTCACCTAAAATGCATTGTGCCTGCATATGGATTGTTGCAATTGCATCAAACCTTTCAGCTGTCTGGATTATCCTTGCCAACGGATGGATGCAGAACCCTGTCGGGTATGTAATCCGCAACGGACGTGCAGAACTGGAAAATTTTACAGCCGTTATTTCAAATCATTTCGCATGGTCACAATTTTTACACAACGGATTCGGCGCGCTGGTAGTTGCAGGATTCTTCATTATGGGAATCAGCGCCTATCATCTGCTTCGCAAGAATGAAGTCGAATTCTTCACCACATCTTTTAAAATGGGCATCGTTTGTGCGTTCATCTTCTCCATTGCTGTTGCAGTGCAGGGACACGCACACGCACAGGAAGTAGCTCGTGTACAGCCTGCAAAGCTGGCTGCAATGGAGGCTCTATGGGAAACAACAGACGGAGCTCCCATGTTCCTTTTTTCTGCGCCTGATGAAGCCAATGAAGAAAATTCAATTGAACTTTTCGAAATCCCCGGCGGACTCAGCTTCTTAGCTTTCAACTCTTTTGATGCTCCTGTTAAGGGCCTTAAAGCATGGGCTAAAGAAGACCGCCCTCCAGTACTGGTTACTTTCCTTGCTTTCCGCCTTATGGTCGGACTGGGAACACTCTTCCCGCTTCTCTGTATCTGGGCATGGTTAAAAAGAAAAGAGTTGCTTGAAAACAAGTTACTGCTTCGCGTTTTGATCTACTCTATCCCCCTTCCTTATATTGCCATATGGGCAGGATGGGCCATAGCTGAAGTCGGAAGACAGCCGTGGATTGTATACGGCGTAATGAAGACCAGTGATGCGGTTTCTCCCATCGTGACAAGTCAGGTCGCATTTTCATTCATCGGGCTAACCCTGCTTTACACACTGCTCGGAACCTGTGAAATATTCCTGCTGACCAAATTTGCACGCAAAGGCCCTGAACCTGTGAAGGCTTAAGAGCTTTATTAAACTCTGCAAGTCAAGGAGATAAACATGCTGGAAACTATATGGTTCTTATTATGGGGAGTGCTCTGGGCCGTCTACTTTATGCTCGACGGTTATGACCTCGGTCTAGGGGCAATGATGCCTTTTCTCGCTAAAAGTGAAAAAGATAAAAAAATAATCTTTAATGCAATGGGCCCATTCTGGGACGGAAATGAAGTTTGGCTTATTACCGCAGGCGGAGTAACCTTCGCAGCTTTCCCTAAAGCTTATGCTGTAATGTTCAGCGGACTTTATACAGCTTTAATGCTGCTGCTTATGGCCCTTATTATTCGTGGTGTTGCTTTTGAATTCAGAGGGCTGGTTGAGTCTAACGGAGCCCGCAAATTCTGGGATGCATGCATGGTTTTCGGAAGTGCAGTTCCTGCTCTCCTTCTAGGCGTTGCATTTGCAAACATCTTTCAGGGAATCCCCATCAATGCTGAAGGCGTTTTTCAGGGCGGCTTACTGACCCTGCTTAACCCTTACGGGCTTGCCGGCGGAGTATTGTTTGTACTGCTCTTCACACTGCATGGTTGTTTATGGTTGGCAGTACGTACCACGGGAGAACTTAACGAACGTGCAGCAAGTATGGCTACAGTTATCTGGCCTATTTTAGTAGCTGTTTACGTTGCTTTCCTTGCTCTTACCGGCATTTATACCAAGCTGCTCAGCAACTATCTTGCACACCCGGTTCTGCTGCTGATTCTGTTTGTACCGATCTTTGCAATTGTTAAGACCCGTACACTCATCTCTGCTCAGAAATGGTGGAAAGCATGGTCCTGCTCAGCACTGCTCATCGTTTCAACCACCATGTTCGGAGTTATTGGATTATTCCCGGCATTACTGCCTTCAAGCATTAATCCGGCTTTCTCTATAACGATCTATAATGCGGCTTCAAGTCAGCTGACTCTTAAAATCATGTTGACAGTAGCCCTGGTAATGGTTCCGATTGTAATCATATATCAGTTCTGGATGCATAAAGTTTTTGCAACCAAGATAACAGATGAAGACCTCGGTTACTAAGCAACCATTTAAAGAGAATCTGGAGAGTTAATATCATGTCCAATAAAGTTCTTGAAAAAGCTTTGAACGAGCATTTAAATGCTGAATTCTACTCCGCTTACCTCTACCTTTCCATGTCAGCTTATTTCAGCGACCTCGGATTGAGCGGGTTTGCCAACTGGATGAGAGTTCAGACACAGGAAGAGCAGTTCCATGCTACGAAATTCTATGACTACATAATTCAGCGCGGTGGAAAGGTTATTCTAACTGCGATTGAAGGTCCGGAAACCGAGTGGAAAAGCCCTCTTGATGCTATTCAGGCAGTTCTTGAACACGAGCAGAAAGTAACCTCACTTATCAATAATCTGATAAATCTGGCTATTGAGGAAAAAGATCACGCTACCAATATCTTCCTGCAATGGTTCATAACGGAACAGGTTGAAGAAGAAGATAACGTGAACGCAGTACTCAACAAACTCAGACTTACCGGAGGCGATGGCAACGGTATGTTCTCTCTTGATAAAGAACTAAGCATGCGTGTTTACACTCCTCCGACCACTGCATAAGTTTTACTCTTAAAGACCTAACAAAATCCCCCTTGAGGCTTAATGCTTCAAGGGGGATTTTTGTTTTTCCTCCCCCGGACCTGACTCGGCTTATTCATGTTCCTGATATGGATGAGCCTTTCTCGCTGCTTGCAACAGAAAGAGATAAAAAACGGAAGAATAATCAAAAAAGCATTAGCCCTAGCCCCGCAGCCGATTCTGCGTGAATATGAGTACGACAACAATGGCAGACTCAGCAAAGTTTTGTGCGAAGGTTCTGTCATCGAGCAATACCATTACGGTAAATACGGTGAAAGACTCTTATCTGAAACAAGACATTCAAAACAATCATTATACAAGTACAACGATAGGTTGCAGGTTATCGAAGCCGGAGACACAAAATACTATTACGACAATCGAGGTCGCATAATTGAATATACCTGTGATGCTGCCGGACGCAGAATTACAAAGTCTATCAACGGCAAGGTTGTGGAAAAATATCTTTGGCAGGATTTGACCACTCTTATTGCTATCACTGACGGTGAAGGACTGCATCCAAAGTATTTATGAGGATGCTGCCGGACCTGTTGCCATGACTTACGAAGGAACCTCCTTCTTTTTTGCAACGGATCAGGTCGACTCAATCGTCATGGTTGCGGACGAACAAGGTAATGAGGTAAAGCGGATTATATATGATTCGTTTGGCAATCTGTTATTCGATAGTAATGAAAAATTTGATACTTACATTGGGTTTGCCACAGGTTTAACAGATAAAGATACCGGACTTATCCACTTTGGACATCGTGAATACTATCCCGCCACCGGAAGATTCATAACTCCTGACCCGCTAGGTTTTGCGGGCGGAGACGTGGATGTTTACGGGTATTGCCTTGATGATCCTATTAATTTTTATGACCGGACGGGGCTTGAGGGGAAGAGTGAGGAGAAAAAGGATAAAAGGAAAGAATCGCTGTCTTCTACGCAATATGCAGCAAAACTTAACTCAATTGAAAAAAGCAGGCGCAAAGAACAAATTGAAAAGATTCATAGTGACACTGATACTAAATTTCACAAATACGAAGGTATTCCTGTTGGCCCGGATGGAGTGAGCGTAGATAAAAATATTCATAAAGCAAAAGAATTTGCGGAATCAGTTAAGAGTGAGCCGCTCGGTTTTATAAAAAAAGCTGAGTATCTTTACAAACACTACGCATCGGGAAGAGAGCAAGATTATAAAAGATTAAACCACAATTATGAAAGATTTGGCAATTTTAATTTTGGAGCTTCAGCTAGCGCATTAGGAATACCTAAATGGGAAGCTAAAGCTGGAGCAGGGCTTTACCAAATACGCAGTGGAACCTCAAAAATTAATTATATAAACTCTTTTGGAGACGATCCTAAAGATCAATATGACATAGATAAAGGCTACAAATATCATGAGCAAAAAAGCAAATCTAAAAAAACAAAATAAAGTAAAACTATCTCTAGTTGGAATATTTGCAATCGTTTACTATGTCCTATTTATAACTGTTGGTATATATTCTCTACAAATTATTTTCTATATGCTAAAAGAAAATATTTTCGGAAATATCATATATACTATAGCTTATGTACTATCTTGGGTGTTTGCCTATTTTGCAAGCACCATTATGTGTATAAAATTACTATTACAACATAGAATAAGTAAGTGGTTGAATTTTTATTCACTTTTATGGTTTCTTGAAATTTTCTGGACAGCTTGGTCTTTTATTCCAAAGAGTTCTGGAAATGATTTTGAAATTGCTTTTTCGATGGTATTTCATTTTGTATTAGCTCACCCTTATCTGTACTATGCAGATCGTGGCCTTTGTGGTAAAATTTTGGCTATCACACCGCCATTAATTAACTTTGCTCTTTTCTTAATTGCATGGATAAGACCGCAATTGTTTTATAGAGCTATTGAGTTAAAAGAAGCTGAAATTGAGACTTCGAGAGAAGAGATCAAAGATTAATTTAAAGCCCCGCTCTTACACAGTGCGGGGCTTCATTTTATACAGCTTATCCACTTTGGACATCGTGAATACGATCCCGCCACCGGAAGATTCATTACTCCTGACCCCATAGGTTTTGCGGGCGGGGACGTGGATGTTTACGGGTATTGTCTTGATGATCCTATTAATTTTTATGATCGGACGGGGCTTGCTCAAGTTTATGAGAGACGATTAAAAGGACTTGAATTTTTAGACAGTGCTGAGGCCAAAATTGTAATAAATAAACTTAAGAAAATTCCTTACGGGGGAATGTTAGCTCCTTTCGAAGGTGTAGCAGATAAGCTTATTGACGCTGCAAATATTAAACTTAAGCATGAATATATAAAATACGACAAAACAGATGTATCAAAAGATGAAAAAACAAATTCAGGGTTCTCTAAAAGAGGAGTTACTCATGACGAAAATGGTAAGGAGACTCCTATATGACGTCATTATGATGATTACATAATGCGTCAGGCTGAAAAGAATATCCAAAAAACAGGACAGTATAAAGAGGGGGAATATATAGGAGTTGGGCATAACTGCCAAAGCTATACTGAAGCTGTAGCCAAAGAGTATGAAAGGATACAGAGACAGAAATAACAATTCAATTCTGAAACACGTACTAGGGGATGGAACTCTTTCATCCCCTAATTAAGAGGATATATGAAACGTTTAACCATTATAGGCTTGATTCTACTTATAGTGCTTTCACTATATAACACTAATGTTTTTCAAGCTTATTTTATGTCTGACCAGTACTATAAAACTATTTTTGAAGGTCCATTTGACCCATCAAAAAAAGGTGAACGATTACTTATTCCTATCACCTTTAAATATAAAACAGAATATGATCTCTTAATATCAATCCCTAAAGATGATATAAAATGCTTTTACAATGCAAAAGGTACATTAAATTATAGATTCACATCCAGAGGAAAAATTTTAAAAGAAGGACAAACGTTATCCCCTTCTAATACAGGATACTATTGTGCCTCTAGCGAAGGTCCTCTTTCAGCTATCCTATTAAAATTCAACCTCCCTTTTCCTGGAGCTGCCAATGATTTAATCTTGGTACTGGAAGCTGTTAATCCGCTAACTTCTTTTAGTAAATATTCAGGAGAAATTTGGTGTACGGTTGAACCAGCCCTAATGAATTAATCCGTGAACTAAGTAGGTTGTTGCTTTGACACCCCTAAATTACAGGAACTAAAAATATGAAATATATATTACTAGGCTTAGGTGCTCTTATCGTTGGAGCTTACATGATTTATTCAAGTAATGTTTTTCAATCCTATATTTTCCCTCAACAGTTTTATGCAGATATTAGTAGTGGAAAATTAGATCCGACCATTAAAAATGAATCTATTACGATACCAATTCATTACAAATATAATACCCGTTATGCCTTATACCTTTCGATTCCGACTATGTTTAATCAAGATGTTTTTAAAAGAACAAACGGAGTAATAAAATATAAATTTATTTCCAAAGGAAACATACTGGAGGAAGGAGTAACTATTCCCCCGTCTAAAGCAGATTATTTAAGTTGGAAGGATGAAACCTTTGCTGCTATTCTAAAGTTTGATTTGCCATTCCCAAAAGCAGAAAACGACCTTTTGTTGGAATTAAAAGTACTAACTCCATTAGTAGCTTTGGATAAATATTCTGGCAGTATCAGATATTCAATCTGCCCGTGGGAGCAATACAAATAAAATGAGAAGATATTCTGGACTCATCTTTTGCTTCATCAGACCTGAAGAAATTTACGAATAAACTATCTAAAAATTCAAAAAAGACTATCGAATTCAACAGAATACTAACCGATTACAACTAAGCGTATATGTTATACTTTATTTGCTGTATTGCATGAATACTATTTGTTAGTGGATGGTTGACAACTCCTTTTTTTGGGTTATTTTTCTAGTAATACGAAAAAATCAGGAGGTGTTTTATGGTAATTGACTTAGGCTCAGTTTATAACTTTCCGTATGAATTTGACAAAGTTTTTAATGAAGTCTTCAATCCACAACAGTATAAAAGAAGAAAATCATCATATCCTCCTATAAACATCGGGGAAGATGAAAATAATGTTTATGTGCATGCAGAAATGCCCGGTCTGGCTATTGAAGACATGGACATTGCGATCACTGCAAAGGATCTTGTAATCAAAGGTGAGCGTAAGCTGCCGGAGGGACGGTATTTTCGTCAGGAAAGACCTTCAGGAGTCTTTCAGCGGATAGTTTCGATTAATACTTATGTTGATGTTGATAAGGTCTCTGCGTCGATTAAAGACGGTGTTCTTAAAATCGTAATGCCTAAGGCCGGTTCACCTGTCCCTAAAAAAGTCGCTGTCGAAGTTGAATAAAGGGGGGGCTCATGAGTAACGATAGAATTGTATCTGAAAACGAATTGGAAAAGTTCAACCCCGCAACGGATATCGTTGAAACTGAAAGCGGGTTCTACTTATATATGGATATTCCGGGAATCGGGAAACAAGATCTCGACATTGATATTGAAGAAAATGTGATGATAGTAAAAGGGAAAACTGCCCAGATAGCCGTTGAAGGGGAGAAATACCTCAGTCAGGAATTTGGTGAAGGTGAATACCTGAGAAGATTTACGATTGCGGATATTGTGGACCGCAGCAATATTAAAGCTAATTTAAAAAATGGTGTTCTGGAATTGTTCCTGCCGAAAATTGCAGAGGCAAAACCTCGCAAAATAGAAGTTTCTTACAGTTAGCAGATCTAGTTATATGTTATTTGGAAGGCTCCCCATTAGGGAGCCTTTTTTATTGAATCTGATGATTTCAAATATGTCGATGTTCTTTGTTTGCTCGTCTATTCTGTTTCTGATAAACGTAAGCGAAACTATTACGGAGGAAAATCTGGATATGAAAGGATTAAAAATATTATTGATTGCGGCTATTTTTTGCGCAGCTCTCTCAATTGGCGCAACTGTGCATGCTGAAAGTTCTAAAGTGTATGTTAAAATGGAAACCAGCAAGGGGAATATTCTTCTTGAACTTGATAGAGCCAAGGCTCCAACGACAGTGGCTAATTTTTTAAGGTATGTGAACGAAGGTCACTATGACGGCACCATCTTTCACAGAGTAATCAGCGGGTTTATGATTCAGGGCGGGAATATGGATATAAATATGAAGCCTAAACAGACTTACGACCCTATTGAAAATGAAGCCCGCAACGGTCTGTATAACGATAAATATACAATTGCTATGGCGCGCACAGGCGATCCTCATTCCGCTACTGATCAGTTTTTTATCAATACTGCTGATAATGGTGCTTTAAACTTTAAGTCTGAATCCTCATCAGGATGGGGATATGCTGTTTTCGGTAAAGTTTTAAGCGGCAAAAAAGTTGTCGATAGCATTGAAAAAGTAGTGACTTTCCGCAAGGGCAGATATGACGATGTTCCTGTTAAGCCTGTCATGATTATCAAGGCTGAGGAAGTTAAACAGTAACTAATTATTATTTCAGATAAAACTAAAGGCGCGGCATATTTCTCTGCCGCGCCTTTTCTAATAGCTTATAAGTCGTAATTATTATGCTGCAAGCTTAATTACGCACAGCATTTTTTGTATTTTTTGCCACTGCCGCATGGGCAGGGATCATTACGTCCGACTTTATTTTCTTTAACGATTGGTTTCGGTGCAACCATGTCTCCATCAATATAAAGCCAATTGCCGTCTCTTTTTTCAAAGTGGCTTGCTTCGTGATGTTTGTGAGTTGCTCCGCCCTGTTTGAAAGTCGCAATGAACTCGACTTCACCGGTGGAATCATCGGGCTGACCTGCTGAAGTAGAAACAATTTCAAGGCCAAGCCAAGTGGAAGAGTGAGCCCACTCTTTTACCTGCTCAGGCTCATAGTCGTGCTTGCTTTCCGGGGCCAAGGTGTCACCGAGATAATCTACATTATGCACAGCAAAAGCTGTGTAACGGGAACGCATCAATGCTTCTGCAGTCGGGGCAGGTTTTGTTCCAGTAATATATGGTTCACAGCACTCGGCGTATACAATTCCGGAACCGCATGGACATTCACTCATGTTTTTACTCCAATCTTTATCAACCCTAGAAGTTTATTTGAACGGCTTAATGATTGCCGCAGGACTCGTGATCTTCACAAACAACTGCGGAGTCGGACAGGTTGCCTTCAGCCCACTGGCTGACAGCTGTCTTCAGATCTCCGCTACAACCGCGGATAACGTTTATATTGCTGGCCTGCAAGAGGTTAACAGCTCCTTGACCCATATTTCCTGCCAATAAGACGCTTACGCCTTTTTCAACGAGGGTGGAAACAATGTTGGATTTACATCCGCATCCTGGAGGGGGGGTAATTGTTTCTTCAGAAACAATGCTTTTGCTGTCGTCTAAAGTGAAAAGAGTGAAAGCTTCACAGTGACCGAAATGTCCATCAATCTGTCCATCTCTTGAAGGAAGTGCTATAATCATGGTTGTGTCTCCTTAAAAAAAAAGTAAGAACAATACAGACCCATGCATTGTACTTGAAAGTGAAAAGTTATTTGCTCAAATTAATAAAAAACAGAACAATCCAGCCGAGACTATGATAAGTATCACCCCAACATTGTCCATACCTGATAGTGAAATAATTTTTATTGCTAGCCGCAGCTCCGGTCCCGGAGGGCAGCATGTCAATAAAACATCTTCCCGTGTAACTCTTATATTTAATTTGCAAGAATCTGCTGCCCTTAGTGACTACCAGAAAAGGATTCTTCTTTCCAGAATAAGTAATAAAATAAACAGCAATGGTGAATTACATATATCTTGCGAGGAACATCGCAGTCAGTTCCGCAACAAAGAAGAAGCTATTGAGCGGTTTAAAAATATTCTGGCGGAAGGTTTAAAGCCGATTAAGCACAGGCGTAAAACAAAAGTGCCTAATTCTATGAAGCGCAAGCGACTTGATAGTAAAAACAAGCGTGCGCAAACCAAAAAACAGCGTTCAAAACCTGATTACTAGGGAAAGGACCAAAGTTTTGTAAAAGATCCTCTAAAGTCTGAATAGCTTTAGAGGAGCTTTTACAAGTTTTTCTCTGGAATTAAATCTTCTGCTCAACCTTACTGAAGCACGGTATACATAAAGTCTGTCCTGCAAATCTTCTTGAGCGTGATTCCATTATTTTTTCACCGCAGCTTTCACACTCAAGTGATTCCAGAATTGCAGCAGGGCGGGGCATAACCATCTGCGGCGCGCCTATGATGAACATTTCATCTAAATCCGCTTCTAAATATTTGGCTTCTACTTCAGATCGAATCTCTTTACATTTTTTCTTATCTGCTTCTGTAGCGAAACCGTCAGAGGTGGCCTTCATAAGTTTACTCATTTCATTCCTGTTTTCTTCCAGAAATTCAGGATTCAGCAAAGCTCGAACCCCTTTGCCGTCTTCGCGTCTGAAAAAGGTAAAGACCATTTTCCCGTAGTCTCTAAGTAGTAAGTTACCTTTGCCTACAGAACACCCTGTAAGGAATTGAATTGCATCAACTCCGCACATATCTGTTTCGCAGATTGTTACAAGCGAGGATTCGTTGTTATGTCCCAGCTTATTTAAGCATAGCTCGGATGCGCGGATTCCTATTGCAAGTCCCGGGCATTGGTGACCGTGAAATTCTATAACTCTTTCAATTGTTTCAGGGGGGAAATAAGTATTCATTTGTTGTTCCTACTGGTTATGAATTGTTTCGGTTTTATGGTTGTGGTCATGCGTATGGCTGTGATCTACAGCGTCTAAATCTTCAATGGGGTGGATTACAGGGCACCCGTTTCGCTGTTCAATTTCAACAGGAACTCCGTATACCGCTTCGATCACTTCCGGTGTTACGCATTCTTTTGCGCCGCAACTGTGGATGACCCCGGCTTTAAGAAAAATGAATTTATCAGCATAGCGCAGGGCTGTATTGAGATCATGCATAGTCATGATAGCTGAGACATTGTGTCCTTTTACAATCCCCCTGACAGTTCGCAAAATTTCAAGTTGATTTTTAAGGTCAAGGCTGCTGGTCGGTTCATCCAGCAAAAGAACTTCCGGCTCCTGCACAAGAGCGCGGGCAATGCTGACTTTTTGGAGTTCTCCGCCGCTTAGCCGGTCAATGTATCTAAGTGCTAGGTGAGTCAGAGAAAGTCGCTTTAACGCGGCATCTACAATACAAATGTCATGGTCACGGACCCTCCATTTAATATGGGGTTTGCGTCCCATGAGAACCGCATCGAAGACGCTGAGTCTCGCAGATTCCACCCTTTGCGGTACATAGCCTATCAATTTGGCAATATCGTCTGAACTGAGTTTAAAAACATCACGTTCGTTAACAAGAACAAAGCCTTGTTTTGGGGTATGAATACCGTTCAAACATTTAAGGAGAGTTGTTTTACCTGCGCCGTTAGGCCCGAGAATGGCAAGCAGTTCTCCTTTATCTACGCAGAAATTAATTCCTTCAAGAATCGGAGTCCCGCTGTAGCTGAAATTCAGGCCGTTTACTTTGAGGTTTATCATTTATTCCCCTTTATGATCAGCCAGATAAACATTGGAGCTCCCAAAAACGCTGTTAAAACTGAAACCGGCAGTACATTCGGTGCGAGCATAAGGCGGGCGGCGGTATCAGCAGTCAGGAGCAAAGCTCCGCCGAGCAAACATGAACCGGGGAGTAGAAACCTGTAATCGTCCCCGATCATTCGCCTGACCATGTGCGGACAGACTAGACCTACAAACCCGATAATTCCCAGAAAAGATACAATAACGGCGGTAACAAGCGATGACAGCAGCATTCCGGTAATTCTTACCCGTTCTACTTTTACTCCAAGACCTTTTGCCGTTTCGTCTCCTGCTTCAATGGCATTGAAATTCCAGCGGTTCAGTGTGAACCATATATAGGCAATTAAAGTTACCGCGCTCATTATTCCAAGTTCAGTCCAAGTTGCCCTGGCCACATCGCCGAATGTCCAGAAGACCATTGCAGCCAGTTGAACATCATCGGCAAAGTATTGCAGGAACATTGTTCCGGCTGTGAAGAGTGCCCCTAAGGCAACACCTGTAAGAATCATTACCTCCGGCGTAGCGCGGCGAAGACGTGATATTGCAATGATCACAAAGGTGGCAATCAAACTGAACGAGAAAGATACTACTGTCGTAAGATACGGGCTGTTGATTGAAATTGCGCCGACATTTGAACTGCTCATTGTTCCTAAGCCGAGGACCATGACAGACACTGCCGCTCCGAATGCTGCTGCATGGGATATCCCCAAAGTAAATGGAGAGCCGAGAGGGTTTCGAAGAATTGCCTGCATCACCGCGCCTGAAACAGAAAGTCCGGCCCCAGCAACAATTGCGGTGAGAGCCTGCGGTAATCTGATGTTCCAGATTATGATATCGAACCGTTTGGAAACAGTTTCACCAAGCAGTGTTTTAAGAGTCTCCATAATAGATATAGAAACCGGTCCCATCCCGATAGACAACGTGAGCACTGCCGCAGTGAGGACGAATCCTGCAATAATGAACAGAGTTTTGCGCCTGATGAGTTTTGCATATTCCGGCGGGATTTGCCCGTCATTAAAATGCATCTGCTACCTCAAAACCAGCTTGTCGAATGCTTTTTCTTTGAAGGCATTCTCCATTTCATTAAAGACAGGTTTTCCGACCATGAAACTGTATATTTCATCAGCCTTGGCTTTGGGGTCAATGTCGGTAAATCTTTCGGGGTATAGAACTTTACCAACGTAAAAAGCATCGGCAATTATCGACCCGTAATTTCGTGAATACCAGTTGTAAGGAAGAACCGTATAAACATGATCGGCAATAACCGCATCAAGGCTTTGATAAGCGGGGTCTTTTTTAAGTTCATTAACAGCGCTTGCTTCGTCTCCAAGCTGACAGGTTGATATGTCCATGAATAAAATTTCCGGATTCCACGAAACAATTTGCTCTTTCGCCACATTTGCATGCTGCAAAGGTTTGCCCAGTTCTTTCGGCGGGCAGGCCACGTTGTTTGCGTTAACAAATAGAAATGGGGGATATGCAGGCTCAGTGGACTGAAAGCCGTGCGGGCCTTTTTTAGCAATGCCGCCTACGTAGCATGTTTTGCGCTTAGAGTCAGGGATTCCAGCAGTTCGTTTTTCCAGATCTTTGATGTTTTCTTCCATGAAATTGCATACTTTTTCAGCTCTTTCAGACTTGCCGATTACATCGCCCATAAGCTTAAGGGAGTTGTATACTGACTGGCGTTTTGCAGCGAGGCTGGCATATGATAAGCAAACTACTGGAATTCCAGTTTTTTCCTGTAATTCATCAGGGTCGTAGCCCATTTCCTTATATGTTTTAAAAATTACCTGCGGTTGCGGTTCAAGGGATAGAATCAGTTCCGGATTATCGTTTCCTCTGAATTCTCCGAAAAGAGGCAGCTTTTTGAATTGCGGATTAGCAATCGCATATGGACGAGCATCAAATTTATCTTCTTTTTTTTCTATGCTGTCGACTCCAACAATCAAGTTTTGTCCTTGAAGATAAGTTAGATAACGTAAGCATCCCGGGCCTGAGCAAAGAACTCTGTCAACTTTTTCAGGTATTACTACTTTGCGTCCAGCCATATCCGTTATTGTTCTTGCTTGGGCATAAGTCGGCAGGGAAAGGCAGAGAGCCGTTAGTATTGCGAAGGTAATGGATAAAAATTTGTTCATGGTCCCTCTCATTTAAATTTAGAGTCTTTTAGCGTGGATGTATTAAATATAATTGTACGTTTTAGGTATATATAATTAAAAATCGTGTCAATGGAGGGATGCGAAAAAGGCTGATTCCAGCAAAATAAAATCCCCCCTGAAATATACGTTTCAGAGGGGATTAATGCGGATTATATTCCTGATTATCAGGAGGAACTTTCGGAGTATTGTTCTTTAGCCAGATAGGTAGTGCAGACAACACGCAGCAGGGATGCAAAGTTGGATATTTCCCCATGCACATTGTAGGCTTCCTCATGCAGGGCCGCTAGGAATTTGCCAAGCGAGAGATTTTCCTTTGCCGCAACATCATCAAGAATTGACCAGAATCTTCGTTCAAGGCGAATGCTGGTGACAGCTCCGCTTATTCGAACAGAACGGGTAACCTGTTCATATTCAGGAGGAGGCGTGGAAGAGTATATCTCGCACATGGGGAATTCCTTTTTTAAAGTATACTCCCGCATAAACTGATTTGCCTTGCTTATTCCTTGTTGAGTATATCAACAAATGTTCTGAGCCATTTAGGGTGAGCAGGCCAAGCAGGAGCGGTTACGAGCTTGCCGTCGGCAATCGCATCATCAACATCAATTGCAACATATTCACCGCCGGCGAGAGTCACTTCAGGTCCGCAGGCCGGATATGCCGTAACTCTTTTACCTTTAAGTACTCCGGCGGCTGCAAGCAGCTGCGGGCCGTGGCATATAGCCGCGACAGGGCGGTCTGTTGCCGGAAAGCTGCGGACCATTTCGAGTACTTTTTCGTTTAAGCGCAGGTACTCTGGGGCTCTTCCGCCGGGAACTACGAGAGCAGCATAATCTTCAGTTTTAATCGTGTCAAAGTCTGCATTGAGGGTGAAGTTGTGACCCGGCAATTCCACATATGTTTGATGTCCGACAAAGTCATGAATAGCTGTAGCAATCTGTTCGCCGGCTTTTTTGCCAGGGCAGACTGCGTCTACATCAAAGCCCATTGCCTGTAGAGCCTGAAATGGAACCATAACTTCATAGTCTTCAACAAAGTCGCCGACAATCATCAGAATCTTTTTTGTCATTTTAAATTCTCCTCATTTATCAGATTTTTCTAACTATACTCTTTTAAGCACGATTAAAGGTAATAGTCAGGTACTACTGTTAAGTTAGAATAAAAAAAATGAGCAGAGCAGGAGCGACTACTTTTTTACGTGATAAGCCTTTTGCCGAGGATTGAAAGGCTATACTCCTTGCCATCCATTTCCGCGATATCCGGTAATCTGCCCCATTCTTTAAAACCAAAAGATTTGAACAGTCTGATGCTTGGCGCGTTGTGCGAAAATATGTATGCGACAAGGGTTTTTATTTCTAAGGACGGAGTCATATCAATTGCTTCTTGCAGTAACTTTTTACCCAGTCCGAGTCCTCTATATTTTGAATGAATATAGATGCTTATTTCAGCAGTCTTCCCATACGCAGGACGACCGTAAAATTTTTCAAAACTCACCCATGCCGCAACGGTATTATCATCTTCGTGAACGAGTATAGGGCGTTTGTCAGGAGTATGTGCTTTGAACCATTGCATTTTAGATTCAATGCTGACTTCTTCCGTATCCGCAGTCGATAGACGCGACTCTACAGTTGAATTATAAATGGCAACGATTTCTGGAAGATCGCTATCTATTGCTACTCTCATGGGATTACCTGTATCTATATTGATAATTTTGATTGAATGCGTTGAAATGAGAATATCTTTAACTGGGTGGATTCGCAATAGTTAGTGATGGTGTGGTATTGTATTAATTGGGGGTGATATAAGAAAGATAAGCAGTAAAATAAAAACACTGTCAAATTTTGGAATATTTTTATCTGAAACATATCTTCTCATTATTGTTGAATGAAATTAATGTGCACTTTCGGATCAATATATCCCCAGTAATTACCACTCAACTTTATGTCGAGGATAAGTTTTTATTATTTACCTTTTCAGAAGAATGTTCACCATTATCAGCTCCAGTGAGCTTTGTATTTTTTGCAGGATTTTACTTAGATTCTTCACTCTTCCCCGCAAGCCCTGTGCGATCATAAAAATTAATAGGGTCATCAAGACAGTACCCGTAAACATCCACATCACCGCCAGTGAATCCGAGTGAGCAGCAACTGTAACACATAAGAGAAAGCCCCGACCGAAGTCGGGGCCATTAATTATTTTTTGGTCTCTTCTATTGATGTATCAATTTCAGCTTTTTTTAATTCTGGGTGTCTTTTATAAAAACCTTCAAGTTGTTCAAGAGAGCAGTTACACTTGTGGCACATTTGGTCTTCAGGTGCTTTTTTAGGCATAAACACTTGTTGGCATTTAGGACAAATAGATTCTTCAAGTTTGGTGAAATGCTTTCCTCCCACAGGGCGTTTGTAAAAAATACCGCACCAAAAAATAACAATACCATAAGCGACTAAAGCCCAACGTCCAAAAATTCCAACTTCCTGTCCTTTAAAGTAACGAGCTGTGTCTGTTGGCCATGCCCCGCTGATCACAAGTAATGCATAGATTATAACTAGTAATCGGAGGTATGAAATTTTATTTTTTATTTTCTTTATTACTTTTATCATTAATTGTTTTTTTAATTTTTTTAGTAATGGTTTTACCATTTTCAATGGCTTGTGGTATTCCAATAAGTGCACCTATTGGAGCTCCTAATTTTCCGCTTGATGGTGGTAATCCATCAACAAATGCTGAAGCCCCATCAACAAGATCACTAAGATCCACTTCATATTTTTTATTTGATGTAAAATTACGTACTCTTACATCAGCTTCGTTATAAGAGTCTTTAGCTGTAGCTATCCCTCGCTTAGCAATCTTACTAACCTTATCCAATCCTTTTTCTACATATGGAGCGTCTCGTCGTGCTGTGGCAAGCCCAGCAGCCCCAAGTTCTGCTCCTCCTAAAATGGATCCGGCAATTGCTAATGGCATTACCATGCAAGCTCCAGCTGTACCCCCATATACGAGGGTCGCTTTCAATGGCCTTTCCAGCCCTCTTTAGAGCTTTCCAAGTGCCTTTACCAACTTTTTTTAGGAATCCTTGCTCTTTCCCCTCACTCTTCCCCGCAAGCCCTGTGCGATCATGAAAATTAATAGGGTCATCGAGACAGTACCCGTAAACATCCACATCACCGCCAGTGAATCCGAGTGAGCAGCAACTGTAACACATAAGAGAAAGCCCCGACCGAAGTCGGGGCAACGTAGTCAACTCATGTTGTTTTATTTTTATTGGACTTTTCATTAGTCGCTTCTCTAAGCTCGGGATGGCGATCATAAAAGCCTTCAATGGGTTCAAGTTCAATTTTACAGTTGGGGCAAAGTTTATTCTTAGGCATTCTGAATATTCCAGGTGAGAATGATTTTTCACATACTGGGCATATCAGTCCTTGGCTGTTATCGCTTTTAAAATTGTTTTTAAAAATACCATAAGCAATACTAACAAAACCAAAAAGAGTCATACTCCAACGAGCTAAATAGTTTAGGGAAACCATTCTAAAGCCTGAGGATGTTGAACTACAGAAGGGCATACTCCAGAGAATAAAAAGGATCCCAGTTAAAATATACATAAGCCTACTGAATAGGTTGTCCCATTTATCGAAAAAATTACCTATCTTATCTATTCTATTTAATATTTTTTTCATATATTTTTCTATGAGTGGATATGTCTACTTTTTGATTTCTTCAAAAGTTTCACGGATTCTATCTCTATTAGCGATTGCAGTTCCTAGAGCGCCAGCCCAGCTTACAGGGGGAAGCTCTCCTGAATTAAATGCAGAAGCAAAATCATATCCTCTTTTAAGGTTTTTTAACAAGTTAGGGCGAGTAGCTATTCTGCTTGCTGTTTCTTGTGCAAATTTTTCGACAGCTCCACTCGTAGCAATTCCAGCTTGAACAATAGCAGGAGCTACAGCCGCCCCTCCTGCTAAAGCAATAGGAACTGATCCAGCCCCAAGAGCTATTCCGGTATATTTTTGCAATTCTTTATTGTTTTTAAACTCATCGGCAGTCTTTTCAATTGCTTCTTTGGCTGCATGACTTCCTTTAACAATAGCCTTGGAAGCAGCTTTACCACCTTCGGTTGTCGCTTTTTTAATGCCTTCAGTACTTTTATCCGCAGCCTTTTCGAGTCCTTTAGGTATTGCAGTCGCAGCTTTATGTAATCCTGAGGCTATTTTAGAATAAGTTCCTTGCTCTTTCCCCTCACTCTTCCCCGCAAGCCCCGTCCGATCATGAAAATTAATAGGGTCATCGAGACAGTACCCGTAAACATCTACGTCTCCGCCAGCGAATCCGAGTGGGTCGGGAGTTATGAATCTGCCGATTGCGGGATCGTATTCACGATATCCAAGATGAACCAGTCCGGTCTCTTTATCTGTCAGCCCTGCGGCAAACCCTAAGCATATATCCAAACTGACTCCGCTATCGAACAATAGATTCCCAAACGAATCATTTATAATTCGCTTTACCTCATTACCCCTTTCATCCGCAACCATGAAGATTGTGCCGACCTGATTCTAAATAAGAATAACGCGTGACCTGCCCGAGATCGGTTTTCATAACCATGCGGGCTTGAGTGTCATACATGTATTTTACTTCACCAGCTTGCAGTAGTTCCATGCTCTGACCATACTTGAACAAGCGTAGCTTTGTTTGGCTCGTTTCAGCAAATAAACGCTCACCGTTTTTGCCATATCGGGATAAATCATAAAGACCTCTGCTTATTTTCTGATAGCCTTATTAAATCCAGACCTGTTCTGAATTTAAGTGACTACCTGTGGCTGAATAAGCAGAGGATAGCGGGCAGGGCGGACATGAATAAGCCGAGTCAGGTCCGGATGATATTTTTTGTGGTTCACAAAAAAAGTCCCCGACACAAATTGTGTCAGGGACTTTAAAAGTTGATCAGTAAAGTTAATTTATGAAGTCAGGCCGTGAACAGAATCACGAACCCAGTAGAGCAGTTCGAAGTTTTCGGCTATCCCTTCACGCAGTTTATTAAGCTCTGATTTTTCCATGTCCTGAATGCGGATAAAAACCTGACGAGTGTTATCCTGGTTAGGCTCGTAACTTGTCAGAACGGACATCATGCGGGCGTGGTTGTCTTTTAAGAAGTCTACCACGCGGCTGAGAGAGCCCGCTTTGTTAGACAGGGCTATGCCCATCTGTATGCCGCCGTGAAGGACACCTGTGATGTTGATCAGGACTTTGAAGACGTCAGTGGTTGTGATGACTCCTACGCATTTGTTATCAGCATCTACAACCGGAACTCCGCCTATTTTATTTTCATCCATAATTACCGCTGCTTTTTCTACGGTGTCTTCAATGGAAACAGTTAAAACTTTGCGGGTCATGATATCTTTAATTTTGATCTCTGAAAGCAGATAGTAAAGCTCATGCATATCAAGAGTCGTCGCCTTTGAAGGAGAGGCTTCTTTTATATCGCGGTCTGAAATTATTCCTACTAAAACTCCGTCATCGTCAACTATCGGCAGTCTGCTTATCACTTTATCTTTCATGATTTTGGCAGCTTTCATCATTGAGCGGTCAGGTGTGAGGGTGATAATATCTTTTGTCATCCAGTGTTTAACAAGCATTAGAGTTCTCCTTGATTTTGCCTTGCATGAGATTAAGTTTCAAATATCTTAATCTTATAAGAGCCTGCAAATGAATGCAGCTTAATACCGCTATATTACCGCTTATCAAATTCAGTACTTTTATAGTTATATAAACAAATTTCCAAGGTCAATCTACAACTATTATAAATAAAAGGATCTTCCCGCTAAATTCGCATTTAAGCACTTCGGACAAAGTAACCTGTCATAATATCGGGTTGGTCAGTTCTAAGCAGTGCTTGTGTTCCGGAATGAATCACATCTACAGCTTCACCGTGAATTGTTTCAAAAGAATAACTGCCCGCATTCATTGCAGGTCTTTTTAGTCCCGGAACAAGTATTTCCGTATCCTTTTCCAGTTCCCAGCGGGATTTAACAGAAACAAGCCAGCAGTCGTCGCCGCGCTTTTCCTGAATTCTGGCTACGATAGGTTTGCGTTCCTCTGCAGAAGGAGGCTGAGCAATTGTGCTTGGACCTGATGTTTTGAAAAACGCAGTGCTGAGTGGGCGGGTGGCTGTATTAAGAAGTTCAAACATTGTCCTTTCCGGTAAAGCGCTGCCTGTTTTGGCCGCATCAAGGGCCGCTCTGTAGACGTCTGCAACCTGTGCAACGTAAGATGAACTTTTAGTGCGCCCTTCAATTTTAAGAGCAGCAACTCCCAGTCTGGACAGCCAGCGCACATAGTGAATCAGGCAAAGGTCCTCAGCTGCAAAAAAGGTTGTGTGTCCGTCTTCTTCAATGGTTTCCCAAACATCGTTACCGGGTCTTGTTTTTTCTTCAACCCGCAACCCGGTTGCTTTGTATTCAAATCGACATGGATGTGTGCAGCGGCCCATATTAGCGGATCTGTCGTTAAGCCATGAGCTTAGAAAACAGCGTCCTGAAATAGCCATGCACATGGCTCCGTGGACAAAAAGTTCCAGCTCAATATCAGGACACTTTGCGGCAATATCGGCGATATCCGTTACACAGAGCTCTCTGGCGAGGTTTACTCTCGAAGCACCGAATTCTTTCCAGAACTTTGCAGCTTCGCTGTTTCCAGTGTTGGCCTGTGTACTGATGTGTATAGGAATACTGGGGAAAAATTGCTTGATAATTCTGATTACCCCGGGGTCCGCTGCGATGATTCCATCGGGAGGACATTTGGTAAGTTTTTCAAGATCTTTTTTTACCAGATCCAGATCCTTTTCACGAGGGTAGGCATTGATACAAAAATATGCCTGAACGTTGTTTGCTTTGGTAAGAGCAAAGGCTTCGGGGAGTTCTTCCCATTGGAATCCTGCTCCGGCAGAACGCAGGTTAAGATCTCCGGCTCCAAGGTAAACGGCGTCTGCGCCGTAAGTAACAGCGGCAGAAAGTTTTTCCATATTTCCGGCAGGGCATAGTAATTCAGGCATTTCGCAGTTGATAGGCTTCATTGATTTTGTTTGGCTTGTTAGATTTTCGGAATTAATTTTATTCATTGTTCAGTTTGGCAATAGATTAAATTGGAAGCCCCTTGGATTGCCTGAGGGCTTTAAGATCGTCAAGTACACTGCTGTGTACAAATAATTTTCCAGCCCCTTTACCGAGTTTAATTTCCGGTTTTACGGTACCGTGAAAATCAGAGCCGCCACTGGCCAGAAGGTCGTATTTATGAGTTAATTTTTTGCAAATCCCAGTCATATCAGGAGTGTGCGAACTGTAATAGACCTCTATCCCATCAAGGCCTAATGCCTTAAGCTCTTTAACTTTTTCATCAAGAATATCCTCATTGGTACTAAGCAGAGCAGGATGCGCCAGAATTGAGGTGGCTCCTGTTGAGTGCAAAAGATTTAAAGCCTCTTCAGGAGCAAGGCTTTGCTTTGGAACGTACGCTTTGCCTTTTTTACCCAAATAATGGAGAAAGGCTTCATCAAAAGATTTAACATATTTTTTATCTAGTAAAACCCGTGCGATATGAGGTCTGCCGACTGTTCCGGCGGCTCTTTCCTGTACTTCTTCCAAAGTTATATCTAAGCCTAGCTTCTGTAGTTTTTCAACTACTTCTATATTTCGCATTCCTCTTTTTTTCCGGATAGATTTAAAAGTATCCAGTAAAAGTTTTGAATAAGGATCAACCCACAGGCCAACAATATGCAGGACTCCTACATCTGATTTGACGCTGAGTTCGCATCCGGGGATAACTTCCACCCCATATTCTTTCCCTGCTTTGATCGCTTCGGGGAGGCCCGCGAGAGTATCATGGTCGGTTAAGGCTATTGCTGTCAGTCCTGCCTTTTTCGCCGCAATTACCAGCTCTACGGGGGAAAGAGTTCCGTCTGACGCTGTTGAGTGTGTATGCAGATCAATTCCTGGCATTATATTCTCCAAAGTGGGTGCCGGAGGGCAGATTACAATTCATAATTTTTCTATAGCATAAATGTAAGCTTGAGGAATTTGTTTTCTATAGTTATAGGGTACTGACTAGACAATATGCAAGGAGTACCTAAAATGGCTCTGAATAAAGAACTGATTAATATTCTCGTCTGCCCTAAGTGTAAAGGCGAGTTGGAACTTTTGAAAGGGGAAACCGGCCTCAAATGCAACGCATGCGAAGTCGTTTACCCTGTTAAAGATGAAATTCCCATTATGCTCGTAGACGAGGCTATTCCTGTTGCGAAATGGGATAAAAAGTAAATTTCGGTTTTAAACAAAGTAACAGTGCGGTTTTCCGATTCAGGAGAGCCGGAAAACACAAGGAGTTTCCATGTCTCAAGCCAAAGACGGCGACAAAATCCGCGTTCATTATGCAGGTTCCCTCGAAGACGGAACAGAATTCGATTCTTCATACAAAAGGGGTGAACCTCTTGAAATAGTTCTCGGACAGGGAATGCTGATCAAAGGGTTTGAAGACGCAGTTCTCGGCCTTGAAGCTGGCGGAAAAGTTACAGCTACTATCAGCCCTGAAGATGGATACGGTCCATACCATGAAGAACATACTTTTGAAGTAGAACGCAATCAGATCCCACCTGAAATCAATCCGGAAGTCGGAATGATGCTTCAGGTTAACACTGATCAGGGTGTTACTAACGTAACAATCAAATCCGTTACCGACGATAAAGTCGTTCTTGACGGTAACCACCCCCTTGCTGGTCAGACCATGATTTTTGAAATTGAATTGGTCGAAATTCTCGCTTCTTAAGTAAAAGTATAAAATGGATAAAGATTTAGGTTTAATTCCAATTTCGGGATAGACCTTAATCCTTATTTCCCAAGTTTATATGATCCCCCCTCGAATATTTGTTCGAGGGGGGATTTGTTTTTTTTGTAAATGTTGCCTTCCCGCGGACCTGACTCGGCTTATTCATGTCCGCATTATTCAATATTCTTTCCTTATAGGACAAACGTTGCACTCTAAGACACAGAGAAGTTCTGTATTTTATTAGGGTTCGGCAATAAGGAAAGGAGCTGGTTTTGAATAAGTTAAATGGATATTGGCTGCGTAAAAAAGAGAACGAAGAGTTATCGACAAGTGCCCGTCTGTATAGAAACTCGATGAGGCCGGAAGAACTGCTCGATGAAATGTATGAGGTTATGCAAAACGTAGGACTCGGTGAAGAGTTCGATCCTGATGATCTTTCCACTCTTTTCTCTGACTTCAGCAATGATGAAAAAATGTACCCGAGCATGATGAAGCCCGAACGCCGTAAACTGTGGGATCAGCGCAAGCGACAGCTGGAACAGATTCAGGAAAGGCAAAAGAATGCGAAACGGCAGCTTCATGCGCAGTTGATGATGAGGAATCCAGAACTTCCGTTAACGAAAGAACTGCGCAAAACGGAGTACGGTCAGGGATTGATGGCAGAAATGACAACAAACCGGCCGAGAAAGCCTGAAACTGGTACAGGACGAACCATTATCGATGAGCAGGAAAGAGATTCAGTTAATATGGGGCCGATTCAGCAATTCGAAACGAAGCCGTTTACTGCCCCTGATATGGATGAACCTTTCTCGCTGCTTGCAACAGAAAGAGATAAAAACGGAAGAATAATCAAAAAAGCATTAGCCCTAGCCCCGCAGCCGATTCTGCGTGAATATGAGTACGACAACAATGGCAGACTCAGCAAAGTTTTGTGCGAAGGTTCTGTCATCGAGAAATACCATTACGGTAAATACGGTGAAAGACTCATATCTGAAACAAGACATTCAAAACAATCATTATACAAGTACAACGATAGGTTGCAGGTTATCGAAGCCGGAGACACAAAATACTATTACGACAATCGAGGTCGCATAATTGAAAAGATTAATCTCGGGCGCAGGACTCATTATTCATACCTTGAATCAGGACCGCTCCATGAAGTTATTCTGCCGGATGGACGCAGGATTGAATATACCTGTGATGCTGCCGGACGCAGAATTACAAAGTCTATCAACGGCAAGGTTGTGGAAAAATATCTTTGGCAGGATTTGACCACTCTTATTGCCATCACTGACGGTGAAGGACTGCATCCAAGAGTGTTTATTTATGAGGATGAAGGCGGACCTGTTGCCATGACATACGAAGGAGCAACCTTCATTTTTGCAACGGATCAGGTCGACTCAATCTTCATGGTTGCGGACGAACAGGGTAATGAGGTAAAGCGGATTATATATGATTCGTTTGGCAATCTATTATTCGATAGTAATGAAAAATTTGATACTTACATCGGATTTGCCACAGGCTTAACAGATAAAGATACCGGGCTTATCCACTTTGGACAGCGTGAATACGACCCCGCCTCCGGCAGATTCATAACTCCTGACCCGATAGGATTCGCTGGCGGGGACGTGGATGTTTACGGTTATTGTCTGGATGATCCTATTAATTTTTATGATCGGACGGGGCTGTTTGCTTTTGTTCCCGTCATTGGTGGAGCAATAGGAGCTGGGTATAATCTCTACGATAACTATAAAGATTGGAAGTCTGGTAAAATGTCCACTTTAAAATATATGGAATCCATTGGTTTAGGAGCTGCAACTGGGATGGCCAGTACTTTAGGCGGAGGTTTAGCTACTAGCGTGATTATGGGTGCAGGATCAGCCGCAGCAAATGAAGCTGGAAACCAGTATATCAAAACTGGTAAGGTTGGAGATAAAGAGAAAGTAATTAAAGCTGGTGTTAGTGGTAGTGTTGGATCCGTTGTTGGTAGGACTGGGCAAAAAATAGGAAAAAATATTGTTATTATCCCTAAGAGCAACAAGATTCCGGCAAAACCACTAGGTCACTATGGAAATCTTGGATCTGTAATAGGGGCGTCAATGGGATCAGAGGGCAGTGATAAAGTAATTAAAAAAAATGAATCAAATAAAAAGTCAAAGAGCAATAAGAAATGATCATTAAAGCCGTGTTAATTCTCATGCTTATTGTCTGTTGGTACGATGGGTGTCGGAGAGTTGTTAAATATTTTAAACTAAAAAATGTAGACAAAAGACCTTTTTCGTTTTCACGTTTATTAACAGCGGCTGAAGGATTCAACCCGTTGGAGCAATTAATTCTTGGGATTTTTATCATCTCTCTTGGTTGTGCTTTTTTATATTACCATTTTATTCAAACCTAGCAAATTGAGCTGACACTATTGAATCCGCTACTTTTGCCTATTAATACTTGAGGACGACTAAAGGTATGTAATTATCTTGTAAATTTATATTTGAGAAAATAATTCAAAACCCCGCTCTTACACAGTGCGTGGCTTCATTTTTACAGCTTATCCACTTTGGACATCGCGAATACGATCCCGCCACCGGAAGATTCATTACTCCTGACCCGATCGGTTTTGCGGACGGGGCTGTGGATGTTTACGGGTATTAATGAAATGGACCCGCCCACCTGAAGGCGTCAATGCGCCGAGTGTGATATAGTTCACACAAATATAAAGTTGTGGACCGCACTATTTTGCCCGCGAATTACAGAAGTTGGGACACGAAGTGCGCCAGATGGCCCCCAGCATGTGAAGCCGTATGTGAAGACCAATAAAAATGACCGCAATGATGCAAAAGCAATTGCCGAGTACGGTCTGGTTACAACAGTTGGCATCTGTAACCCATAAAAAATGGGCTTGGAGTTTATTAACTCCAAGCCCATTTTCAAATTCTATATAAACTGAAAGCGATTTATTCTTTATCTGCGCTTTCGTCTTCAATATCGTCAGAATCTACGTCTGTAGATGTTTCCTCAACTGCTTCTTTTGCAAGAGCTTCAGCCGCATCTCGCTCTGCAACTGCGATTCTGGCTTTTTTCTTTAAATTCGCTTTTTCGTCTTCTGCAATTATAGAATTATCAAGGCAGCGGGCGAAAACAAGGAAGCCTGTGTGCGCGACCATACGGTCATCAGGGCGCAGTCTTTCCGGAACCGGTTTCCAGCGGCGCAGAAGTATTTCAACAACTTCAAGGTCGGTGAACGGGCCTTGTTCAAGTCCGGCAAGCAGTTCGCTGACCTGATTTGTTGTAGGCAGCAGGAACCCGATCATTGCTCCGGGGATAACAGCTTTAGGAATGTGATGCAGGTAGTCCCATGGAGTGCGGACATCAAGGAAAAGGGCGTCACATTCTGTAGCCTGAAAACCTTCTTCAATATCAAGATTAAACTGTTCAACTCTGTGTGACAGTCCTGACCATTCAAGGTTTTTGGCGACAAGTTTAAAGAACTCAGGGCGGCGTTCGTGAGTATAAACTTTACCGGTATCACCTACGTAGTAGGCTAGAGCGGTTGTAAGTCCGCCTGATCCTGATCCGGATTCAATAACTCGGCATCCGGGACCGATACCAAGTTTAAGCAGAAGATACCCGATTTCTTTAGGGTACATAATCTGAGTCTGGCGTTTTACACCTTTGATCAAGTCATGAACTGTAGGCTTAAGAATCTGGTACTTGCGCCCCAAGTGGGTCGTAACCATCATTCCATATCCCGCAGTGATGACATCTTCCATCAGAATCATGCCATCATGGGTATGAATGTCATCCCCTTCTTTTACTACGCGCAAATAACGCTTGCCCTTGGGATTTATGAGCAGTACCAATTGTCCAGCTTTAAGCATTGACTTCCTCCTGAATGAATATTCCGCCGAGTTACGGTTGAAATCGACGTAAGTCAATCCCCGTACCCCTTTTAAAATTTTGTCTTTCGTTTCAATATCACATTTCTCGCTCATGCAAAATAATTCTCAGCTTTTTTTTAGACCAACTGTAATATCAGGGGAAATCAATGTTTGGCCGGTTTATCATTCAAGATAAAATCTTGAGTTTTTTGTGCAATAGTAATAGATAAATTATCTTAATAGGGTCAGTGTCTTTTGCAGATAAGAGTTAAGAGCATTTATATTTATTCTGTGATCGGCGAAAGACGAAAATAATTTCCGTTAATTTGATTTTTTGCTTCTTGATGGACACAATATGGGTTATAAGTATGTCTTCGGGCCGGTTTTTTCCGGTAGAATAGGTCTCTCGCTTGGGCTGGATCTGCTTGGAAAGCGGATCTGTTCCATGGACTGCGTGTACTGCGAAGTCGGAGCGACAGATTTTCTGGTAAGTGAGCGCAGGCCCTATGTTCCGGCAGCAGCCGTTCTTGAAGAGCTTGCATGCTGGAAGCAGGAAGGACATCTTTTGCCCGATGTAATTACTCTCGGAGGTCTTGGGGAGCCGACCCTCAATTCAGATTTACCCGAGATTATCAGTGGTGTTAAAAAACTTTTCCCGTCATTGCCCGTGGCTATTCTGACAAACGCCACCCCTATGACGGACCCCGAAGTTCGCAGAGAACTGCTGGAGGCAGACATTGTGCTTCCGTCGATGGATTCTCTCATTGCTTCGGAATTTCGGGCCGTAAACAGGCCGTTTAAAGGAATTGATCCTGAAGACGTAGCCAAGGCTCTGATCGAATTCCGCAAGGAGTTCAAAGGTAAGATTTTTCTGGAAGTGCTCCTTTCAAGGGGATATAATGATTCGGCTGAAAATCTTTCTAAAATGAAAGCATTCTGTCTTGAACTTTCCCCGGACCGCATTGATGTGGTCACACTTTCGCGCCCCGGCACTCTGGAGACTGCTGCACCGGTTGATACCGGAACTTTAGATCTCTGGAAAAAGGCTCTTGATACCGCGCCCTGCACTGTCAGGGAATGCGGTCCCGATGAAGGCGCAAAGGAAAGGACCAGCTCGGATACATCTGTCCATGTGCAGGACGGAGACTCCGCAGCATTTGACCGGATTCAGGCTTCTCTCATGCGTAGACCGCAGACAGCGCAACAGCTTTCAAAAGCACTTGAAGTATCCTTTGATGGAGTTATGCAGGTGATTGAAAAGTTGGAGAACAGCGGTAAGTTGACCACACGGCAGACAGGTGATGAAATTTATTACAAGTTAAAGCCGAAAGGTTGACACGTGAATTGAGCTTCTGAATCCGCGGAATATTTAAACTTTTCCCGGAATTAGAAAATGACAAACAAGAAAAGAAAAGAAAAAATGTTTATCAGCGTCCTGCCTGAAGAACAGGTGGAAGTTGCGCTGACTCAGGAAGGTCAGGTCATAGAGTATTATGTTGAAATGCTCCATCAGGCCAAGACTAAAGGTAATATTTACAAAGGATATATTCACAATATTGACGCCGCGCTTCAAGCGGCATTCATTAACTACGGGGCCGAGCGTAACGGCTTTTTGCAGGTTGATGAAATTCATCCCGAATACTATCAGGGAACCTATACCCTTAAAAAAGGGCACAGATATCCATTATTGCAGAAGGTTTTAAAACCGGGACAGGAGATTTTTGTTCAGGTTGTTAAAGAACCTACCGGTAAGAAAGGTGCTTTTTTATCATCGTATCTGTCTATCCCGGGTCGCTATTTTGTGCTTACTCCCGGACGGGAGCAGATCGGTATTTCCCGGAAGATTGAAGATGAAAAAGAGCGTGAAAGACTCAAAGAAATCATCGATTCAGTTAATCCCGGTGACGGCGTAGGGGTTATTGTCCGTACTGCAAGTATGGGGCAGAGCAAATCCGCACTGACCAGAGATTTTAAATTTCTCACCAGACTTTGGAATGACATAAGGACAAAGGGGCAGGACCTTCAGCCGCCGGCTCTTGTGTATGAAGAAATGGGATTGGCTTCACGCTCTGTTCGTGACTACCTCTCATCCGAAGTCACTGAAATATGGGTGGACGATAAAGAGACCGCAGAACAGGTGCAAAAGCTTGCAGCGTTGTCTTTTCCGAGACGCAACAATCTCGTTAAGCTCCATGCAGATACTGATAAATCCCTTTGGGAGCGGTTTAATCTGGTTAAGCAAATTGAGCAGATCTACGGACGTGAAGTAAATCTTCCTTCCGGCGGACGGCTTGTTTTTGATCAGACAGAAGCTCTTACTGCAATTGATATCAACTCCGGTAAGATCGGCGGAGAACGCAATTTTAAAGAAATGGCACTCAAGACTAATAAAGAGAGTGCTGAAATGATTGCCTGCCAGCTTAAGCTTCGCGACCTCGGCGGGCAGGTTGTTATCGACTTTATCGAAATGAAAGACCCCAAGCATTGCCGTGAAGTTGAAAAAACCATGCGCTCAGCTCTTAAAACTGATCGCGCAAGGACGGATGTTGGGCGTATTTCCCGCTTCGGACTTATGGAACTTGTCCGTCAGCGGTTAGGATCTTCTGCCATTGCCGTCAGCACCGAGCCTTGTCCATGCTGTCAGGGAACAGGGATGAGACGTAATATGGAATGGCAGTCCATGCAGGCACTTAAAGATATTTATAGAATGCTCAGAAGGCCGGGCTTAACTTCACCGCTTAATTATGAGGCGGAAGAAGAGCTGGCTCTGTATCTTTTGAATCATAAACGGCCTGCAATTGTTAATTACGAAAAAGCATTCGGCACAAAGATCAATATAGAGATTCAGTGGGCTGAATAACAAATGTAATATGTTTTTCAATAAGGCAGTGTTTTTGCTAGGCAGCAGAAACACTGCCCTTTTTATTTCAACCAAGCTGCGGAGTTCACTATAATGGCTTCCAAAAGAATTTTACTTCACGCCTGCTGCGGCCCCTGTTCAATCACAACCGTTGATATTTTGCGGGATCAGGGGTTTGATGTATCCGCTTTTTTTTATAATCCTAATATTCATCCCCTTAAAGAATATGTCAGGCGCAGGGATACCTTTTTAGAAGTTGCCGAAAAGATGAACCTTAAGGTTATCGGCAGCACTACAGAATATGATTCTCAAAAATGGTTTAGAAATGCAGCCTTTCGGGAAGAAAATCGTTGTTTTCACTGTTATGCGGACAGGCTTGAACGTACATTGTCCATTGCTAAACGAGGCGGTTTTGACTTTTTTACAACAACTCTTCTTTACAGCAAATTTCAAAAGCATGACGTCATTGCAACGCTGGGCAGAGATATGGCCGGAGCAGGGGCGTGCGGTTTTTATTATTATGACTTTCGTGAAGGGTGGAAAGAGGGCATAGAGCGTTCAAAAGAGATGGGGATTTATCGCCAGCAGTATTGCGGGTGTCTTTTCAGTGAAAACGAACGTTATGCTAAAGATTTGATCAATTCTTAGCCTTATATATTGCTCGGCTCTCGCTATTTATGAAGAGTTGTGGCAGTTTATGTATTAAGTTTCCTTTTTTATGTTAGAATAAAAAAAACTGAATATAGAGTCTTCTGCATGGGAATTCGAAGCGCGAGCTTAAAACAAGGCAATAGGATGGTCAGGAATGGAAAAGCATTTTCTGGTTTGTGTTTGTGACGACGGGGCAGAGTCTTACTCAATCCGGTTTATAAGAGATTTTTTCAATTTTCCGTGCGATGTTCGCCTGACTCTTTTTCATGTCGCTCCTCAAAGCGGATCATGGGGGGGGCATAATTCATCCTCTACTGGCACAAAACTTCTCGAAAAAATCAGAGATAATTTTTTAGTTAACAGTTTTTGTAATGAAAGTAAGGTTGATATTAAAAGCATCAATTCCAGAGGGTCCATCGCCAGAGAATTTGTTCAGGAAGGGCATAAAGGGTTGTATGACGCTGTTATCTTTGGGCGGCAGGCTACCTCAACTTTTGAAGAATTATTTGACTACAGCATTCCGAACCGGATGATCTGGGAGGATATAACTTTCCCCTTGTGGTTCTGCAAATGTCCGCAGGAAATTCCAAGGAAAAATGTACTGTTATGCCTCGGGAGCGGGGATCCTTCACAGAGGATTACAGATCATGTAGGTTATGTATTAAGTGAAGATTCCGCTCATTCTATAACTCTTCTGCATGTGCAAAATCCTAAAAAAGAAAAAGCGGAGAGTTCTGATATTTTGTTTGAAACCGCTCGCGGAAGCCTTCTTGCCAACGGAGTTGAGGAGTCTCGTATTATCCCGCGGATAGTAGGAGGGACCGATGTCGCCAAAGCTATACAGGCTGAAGCTCTAAAAGGACATTATTCAGTAGTTGCTGTCGGTCGCGATTTTCATGACAAAACTACTAAAGAAAAACTTCTTCCAGATTCAGTAAGCGCAAAGCTTTTGCGAAATCTTGAAGGTGCGGCTTTGTGGATAAGCAAATGATCTTTAGACGGAAGGATAAATTTTAATGTCCCTTATTCCTGCATTTTTTAACGTACCCCTGCTGCAAGGGGATGGAAAAGAAGCTAAAAACCTTCTTGTTTATATCCATGTGCCGTTTTGTGTACGCAAGTGCCATTACTGTTCTTTCCATTCCCAGATTTTTAATCAGGTGACATTTGCATGGTATATGAAAACCCTTCTGACAGAGATAGCACTCTGGGGACGCAGACTTAAAAAGCCTAAAATAGGAACAGTTTATTTAGGTGGCGGAACGCCGAGCCTTATTCCTCCGTTTCAGCTGGAGCTGATAATGGATGCTCTTCGCAAGCATTTCACCTTTGTGCGCGGAATGGAGATTACTATTGAAGTTAACCCTGATTCCGCAAATGATGAATCATATTTCAAAAACTTGATCTCTATGGGAATCAATCGGTTGAGCATAGGTTTTCAAAGTCTTGATGACCGTAATTTGATGGTGCTTGGCCGCCCTCATTCCGCCCGTCAGGCCGCAGAAACTTACTATATGGCGCGCAAAGCCGGATTCGGGAACATCAGCATCGATCTTATGTGGGGTTTACCACGTCAGAAAATGAAGGACTGGAATAACGAGCTGAAGGCTGTGGTTAAGCTCAAACCGGAGCATATTTCTTCCTACGGGCTGAGTATTGAACCTGATACCGTGTTCGGTAAAAACAGAAAGGAAATAGAGCCTGAGCTGCCTCCGGACAGCGAACAGGCCCGCATGTTTATATACGGGGCTGAATTCTTGGAGTCCATGGGGTATATTCAATACGAAATTTCAAATTTTGCAAGGATGGGGTTTGTTTCCCGCCATAACAGCGGTTATTGGGACAGGCTCGATTATCTTGGGCTTGGCCCTTCAGCAGTCTCCACAATAGGTAATCGCAGATTCACAAATCCTCTTTTTATGGATGAATACGATGCCGCCGTGCGTGGCGAATACCTGGGTGAAGATTTTGAAGAATTGACCGATGAAATAAAAGTTCAGGAATTAGTTATGTTGAGTCTGAGAACTTCGCGCGGGCTTAAGCTCTCAGACTACAAAGATATGACCGGAAAAGACTTGCTGAAAGAGAAGAATTCAATCATCACCGCCCTCCATCAAAACGGGCTTATCCGCATGAGTGCAGGGTTTCTAAGGCTTACAAAGAACGGAATGCTGGTCTCCAACTCTATATTGCAGTCCCTTGCGTTTGATTAAATTATCCTTTCTATTCATCGTCATCCTGAATCAAATTGCTTGCCCCTGCTGCGTTGCGGGCAAGTTCGTCACAGCGTTCATTTTCAGGGTCTCCGGAATGACCTTTGACCCAGCGAAAAGAAACATTGTGTTTGGCCATCAGTGGAATGAATTGCTGCCAGAGATCTTTATTTTTCACAGGTTTTTTAGCCGCTGTTTTCCAGCCGTTTTTCTGCCAGTTTTCCAGCCATTTTTTAGTGAAAGCATTTTTTACATACTGTGAATCTGTATAAAGAGTCACGTCACAAGGTTCTTTCAGTTCAGTAAGAGCCGCAATTACTGCGCGCATTTCCATACGGTTATTAGTCGTATGTTTATACCCTTGTGAGAGTTCGTTGCGGTGTTCATTAAAAAGCAGAACAGCTCCGTATCCACCGCGACCGGGATTTCCGAGGCATGATCCGTCAGTATATATTGTAATTTTCTTATTCGGCATCAAAAAACCTTTATTTATTGTGTTATTGCAGGCGGCTCAGGTACGTCGACTTTGCCGCGGGCTTCGCCATTTTGTAAAATATCTTGCTGCTCATATTCGCTGGGCAAGGAATTGTCTACGCTGATTAATTTTTGCCAGATCATGGCAAGAGCTGTTTGTAAGGCCACAGGCCACGTATCGTTTTTGAACTTTCCTGTAAAATGATTATGCTCAAGGTCATCAATAAATTTTTTACCTAGTGCGTGAGCAACAAGCCCCGGAATTTTTAATGAAACTTGTTCGTACGCAGGTGAGAGGGTGATAAGCATCTCATTTTGTTCAGGTACAACTTCCGTGATTTGGTCATTCAGGATGTGAATTTTTGTTTTTACACCGAATTCTGAACGCATACTTCTTATAAATCCCTTTATATATTGTCGATCAGCATCGCTCAAAGTTTTGGTTTGATCCCAAATTGCGTTTCGTCCTTGAAGCTTTTCAAGTGTGCGCTCATTGTTTTGCCAGAAAGCCCATCCGACAATTATAAAAACTGCAATCATTCCGAGAAACCTCAAAAATTTCTCTTGGCGTGTTTTTCCCTGCGGAGCAAAATTAAGAATCATTTTATATTCCTTCTTCACTAGTTGCTAAATTACTTGAGTCTCACGCTTAACGAAGCTGTATGCCACTATAATAGCAAGTATTGAGTGGGCTGTAAAAGTCAGAGTGAATTAGGGACGGAGTTCTTCAGTCAAACGGGATAGGAGTGATTCAATTATATCTCGCATTTGCTGTAGCCGTTTAGGTGAAGATGCTTCAAAGCGCAGAGTCAAAGCAGGCTGAGTGTTTGAAGCTCTGATAAGTGCCCATCCATCGTCGAAAACAACTCTGGCCCCGTCAATGTCGATAACGTTGTATTCTTTTTTCAGTTCAGCAGTTGCAAGCTCTACAAGTTTAAATTTAATATTTTCAGGACAGTCGATGCGCAATTCAGGGGTGAAAAAAGTTTCAGGCCAGTCTCCAAGCATCTTCGAAAGTGTTTTTTCTTCCTGTGAAAGAATTTCAATAAGCCTAAGAGCTGCGTATAAACCGTCATCAAAGCCGTAGAAGCGATCGGCAAAAAAGATATGCCCGCTCATTTCTCCGCCAAGTCCTGCGCCGGTTTCAGCCATCTTGGATTTCATTATGGAATGGCCTGTTTTCGCCATGAGGGGGTTGCCGCCGTGATTGCTGATATCTTCGAACAGCAAGTGGCTGCATTTAACATCACCGATCACCATTTCACCGGGTATTTTGCTGAGCATGTCCCGTGCATAGACGGCTAAAAGGCGATCTCCGGGCATCAGTTTTCCAGTCTCATCAACGGCTCCTATCCTGTCTGCGTCACCGTCAAGTCCGATTCCGGCTTCAGCTCCATGTTCTACAACGGCTTTAAGCAGATCGCCCATATTAGCTTCAACCACAGGGTCCGGGTGGTGGTTGGGGAAATCTCCGTCAGGTTCGCAGTACAGCGGTACAACCTCTGCCCCTGCGCGGGTGAGCAGTTCCAAAGCGATATGTCCTCCGGCTCCGTTACCGCCGTCCAACACAACTTTTACGGACCGTTTCAGCTTTATACCTGAAAGCAGATCTTCAATGTAAGACGGAATGATATTATGAAAAGAGGCTATTCCTGTTCCGTCAATGAAATCTCTGCTTTTCATGAGTTTGTAAATATCTTGAATGTCGCCGCTGTGAATAGTTGTGTCTTCTCCCCATATTTTGAAACCGTTGAATTCAGGGGGATTGTGGCTGGCGGTTATTACTATTCCGGCTTTGTAATTCAGTTTTTTTGCTGCGAAATAGAATGCAGGGGTTGGGACAAGATCAAGGAAAAGAACGTCAACTCCGGACATATTCAGACCGCGTAGAATGGCCGCCTGATAAGCCGGAGAGCTGTGCCTGCAATCATGACCGATAACAGCGCGGTCCCAGCCTTTGCTTCTGAACCACGTTCCGCAGGCGCGACCGAGATTTTCAACCCACTCTTCGTCAAAATCCACATCTACAATCCCGCGGATGTCGTATGCTCTGAAAATTTCTTTGTTAACAGCTTTCATGTGCTTAAGTCTCCAGAAGATCTGTGATCAGTTAATTCGGCCAGTTGATGGTAATCGTAATTCATGTGCAGGTAAAAACATTAATTGCTGCCATGTCAATTATGGTTACTGTCTGTATTATATGCATGTATGCTGCAAAATATTTGTTTTTTAAGCTTTAACAGTAGTAAGTTATACTGTTATTTTTTGACAAATTTTTTGCTTAATGTCCGATCTTCCTTGACCTGAACCCTTTGCTCGCATATCAAATTAGTATGAACTGGGACTGGGATAAACTATCAGAACAACGGCAGAGGAACTCTGGCTCTAAAACGCCGGGAGTGGATGAAATAAATTCCACGATCAAAAAATTCCGCGGAACCGGCTTGCCGGGCGGGAAATACGTTATAATCGGCATCATTGCTCTGTGGTTCCTTTCAGGGATCTATATTGTAGAGCCAGATGAAGTCGGCGTAGTAACACGGTTTGGTAAGTATATTACCACAACCGGTCCCGGGCCGCACTACCACCTTCCGATTCCTATTGAATCGGTCATGAAACCGCAGGTAACACGCATCAGGCGTGTGGAAGTCGGTTTCCGTTCTATTGGATCTTCTCGCTCTTTTACACAGGGGCAGTCCCGGAATGTTCCTGAAGAATCTCTGATGTTGACAGGTGATGAAAACATCGTTGATGTTCAATTCATCGTTCAATACCAGATCAAAGACCCTGTTGAGTACCTTTTTGAGGTAACTAGTCAGGATAAGACTATTCAGGATGCAGCCGAAGCAGCCATGCGAGAAATTATCGGTAAGACCAAAATTGAATTGGCTCTTACTACCGGTAAACTGCAGATTCAGACAGAAACCAGAATCTTACTACAGTCCATTGTGGATTCGTATAAGCTTGGTGTAAATGTTCTTGCCGTGCAGCTTCAGAATGTGCATCCACCGGCTGAGGTTGTGGACGCATTTAAGGATGTTGCAAGTGCCCGTGAAGATAAAAGCCGCTACATCAACGAAGCTGAAGCATATCGTAATGATATTTTGCCGAAAGCCCGTGGACAGGCTGCTGTTATCCTGAATAAAGCTCAAGCGTATAAGGAAACTAAAGTGCTTGAAGCGGAAGGACAGGCTAAGAGATTTATGGCTGTTTATCTTGAATATTCAAAAGCTAAAGATATTACAGTTAAACGTTTGTATCTGGAAACAATGCAAAACATTCTTTCTAATCCTGAAGTGACTAAAGTTATTCTTTCAGACAGTGCAGCTAAAAGAGCATTGCCGTTCCTCTCATTGGACGGAGATTCGTTCCCCGTGAATGCTGTAAATAATAAAAAGGGGGAAAAGTAATGAGTTTACTTAAAAAAAGCTCCGCTCCCCTGGCAATATTACTTATTATCGTTGTGCTTGGAATTGCGCAAAGTGCATTTATTGTTAAGCAGACTGAGAAAGCAATTGTATTGCAGCTTGGTAAGCCTAAAGCCGGCCCGCTTGGACCGGGGCTTCATTTTAAACTTCCGTTCGTTCAGAACGTTATTTATTTTGATTCCCGCTTACTTGAGTATGACGCTCGCCCAGCTGAAATTCTGACTAAGGACAAGAAGAATATGGTTGTGGATAACTACTCCAAGTGGCGGATTACCGACCCCTTGCAGTTTTATCGCACTGTTACTTCTATTCCTCGCGCTCAGGCCCGTCTTGATGATATCATCTATGCGGAACTTAGAGTTGCTCTAGGCGGATATACCTTGATTGAGATTATCTCCAGTGACCGTACCGCTATTATGAAAGAGGTTACTGAGAAATCTAATTCACTTGTTTCAGCTTACGGTATTGAGGTTAATGATGTGCGCATTAAGCGGACAGACCTGCCTGCCGAAAACGCCCGTGCTATTTACGGACGTATGAGGGCTGAACGTGAGCGTATGGCAAAACAGTATCGCTCAGAAGGGAATGAAGCCTCAGCCCGCATTACCGCGCAAGCTGATAAAGAAAGGGCGATCACTCTGGCAGATGCCGACCTCAAAGCTGAAATCCTTCGAGGTATGGGTGACGCAATCGCTACTAAAACATACGCGGACAGCTTCGGGAAGGACCCTAAATTCTATGAATTCAAGAAGTCTCTCGATGCATATGAAGCTGCTTTCAAGGATAAGACACGGATTATTATGTCAATGGATAATCCTTTCTTGAAATATATGAAGTAGTAGAAAATGTAATTACTATGCGGGAGGAGTTATAAAGGACTCCTCCCGCATTTCACTGCGGTTTCTCTAAGAATATTGTTTCTTGAGGAACCTTTTTTTATATTGGAGCTAAAGTCATGTTGCATAAGCATGTTGTTGTCGGGGCAGGGATAACCGGATCAGTCATAGCGCGGCGCATTGCAGAAGATTGCGGCGAGAAAGTGCTGGTTATCGACAGCCGTGATCACATCGGAGGAAACTGTTACAGCCGTTTTGATCCTGAAACAAATATTGAAGTACACAGCTACGGAACACATATTTTTCATACTTCAAACCGCAGGGTCTGGGATTACCTGAACCGTTTTACCGAGTTCAACAGCTATCGCCATAAGGTTCTGACTACATATAAGAACCGCACTTATCACATGCCAGTGAATTTACAGACGATTAATTCTTTTTTTAATCTAAGTTTACGCCCGCATGAAGTTGCAGGATTTATTCAAAAGCAAAGCGAAAAAGAAAACATAACTGATCCTGCGAATCTGGAAGAAAAGGCTGTCAGCCTCATCGGTCGAGATCTTTATGAAGCTTTTGTCAAAGGGTATACGCTTAAGCAATGGGAATGCGACCCGCGTGAACTCTCTGCCGACATAATCTCACGTCTGCCGTTTCGTCATACTTACGAGTGTGACTATTTTACCTGCCGCTATCAGGGGTTGCCGTACGAGGGGTATGGCAAGATGTTTGAGAATATGCTGGATCATGAACTTATCACGGTACAGCTTAAGACAGACTTTTTCGATATCCGCAAAGAACTTTCTAAAGATTGTACCGTCTACTATTCCGGTCCGGTTGATCGCTTTTTTGATTATTGCCACGGTGAACTTACTTGGCGTTCACTCAGATTTGAGTATGAGACTGAACACGTGGGCGATTATCAGGGGACAGCGGTAATGAACTACGCCGATATTGATATTCCATATACCCGCATTCACGAATACCAGCACCTGCATCCTGAAAGAGAAAACCGAAGCGGTAAAACGGTTATCTCCCGTGAGTACTCCGTGAAATGGAAACAAGGAGAAGAGCCTTATTATCCCGTCAATACAGCAGAGGACCGTAATAGGCTTGCCTTATATCAAACCGAAGCTGAAAAGCTGCCGCGTGTCCATTTTACAGGCAGATTAGGGCAGTACAAATACTACGACATGGATAAAGCCGTGTTAGCGGCTCTTGAGGTTTGCGATGAGGTTTTGAAGGGGTAAGGATTTTTGATTGAAAGGGAATTAATAAAATATCCCAGTCCTGAAGTTTTCAGGGCTGGGATATTTTTAGTGAATTTTTTTATAAAACGATGTGCTTTTCTTAATATCCGGCTACCCATTTGTCAGGAATTGCCCAGCATCCGTCTTTTGCTGAATCTACCAGCGCATTAAGCAGTTGAGCCACGCCGTTGTCCGTGCATGCAGGAATATGAAGGTCCGCAGCAGGGAGAACGTCAGGAGTCGCATTGGCGACTGCCGCACTGAGTCCGGTGGAACCGAACATGGTTAAGTCGTTTTCGCTGTCACCGATGGAGATGCTGTTCAAATCCGGCCACCCAGCTTCATGCATAATATGCAAAGCCGCGGCGTGTTTTCCGTGTCCTTTGGGGCCGATCTCAAGAAACTCATTAGCTGTGCGCACACAGGCAAGATCGTACTTTGCGGCAAGGTCTCTGACAAAAGTGCATCTTGCTGTATCATTTTTGTGTGAGAAGGTCAGGACTTTGAAAACCTTGCTGTTGTCCGGGGTTGCACCAGGTTGCGGAAGAATCTCACCGACATGGTTGTAAGACTGAATTTCGTCATCTGTTAAAGGGGATCTAGTCCATATTCCTTCAGCTACATAGCTGGCATAGTGGATTCCTTCTTTAAGCAGAATATCTTCAATTTCTTTGTAACTCTCAACTGTCGGTCCGTAAGATGTTATAGAATCGTTTGTCATGAGCATCGAACCATTAACCCCGGAATGCGGTCCTTCGAGGTTCATTTCACGCAGGAAAGAGTGAATGCTGATAAGATGTTTTCCGGTAATGAGGGACAGCTTTCCACCTGCGGCAATAAACCTGTTTACGGCTTGGGTTGTCTCTGTGTTGATCTTTTGGCCCGGGTAAATAAGCGTGCTGTCAATATCGCAGAAAACCCAAGGGAGAGTCGTCCGGTGCAGGCTGGAAATGGATTTAATATACTCGGCTTGTGTTTCACGCACAATAGGGAGCGTCCATTTGGTTGCACCGCGTGTGTAGGCATTATCTCCGAATCTGTTTCTGAATTCCACAATTCTTTGGCCGAATGTATAAGATTCGCCCAATGGAGAAGTGCGGAAATCGCAGTAGCTTACACCTTTTAGCGTTTTGTTGTTTTCAGAAGGCTCAGGGAACTGCTTATAAATATTATTAATTTCAGGCAGGGCTTTAATATCCTGCGCTGTGCTGGAATGCCATAAAACTGCTTCTATGACTTCTTCCTGCGCTCCGGCATGGGCAAGGAAGGCCGCACCGTCTAAAGGGTGGAATCCGGTTTGTTTAAGTTCTTCAGAGTAGCCCACATCATGAAACAGGGCTGCAGTTATCAACCTGTCAGCTTCTTCATTTCTCAGTCCTGTCTGTTTGGCAATGCGTTCAGCCGTTTTCGAGGCTTGCTGCATATGTGCAAATCGAGTCGATCCTTCTGGGAAAAAAGATCCTGCAAGACCTTCGGTTAACTGTTGGGGTTCTGTTTTTGTTATATTGGGTAATAATTCTTTGAGTTTACAGGAAAGATTCACGGAATTCTCCGATTAATTGTTCTTAAGTATATGTTTTGTGTTCAGTTCACTTGGTAATGGCGTGTCCGGTAAAGTCAAGTTTCGTTTTTGTTACAAAAGAATCAAGCCGCTTGAACGATTATATTCAAGCGGCTTGATATATTGAAATTGATAGATATGAATTAAGCAGATATTTTTTTTGCTTCCGCGACAAGTTTTTCAAAGACGCCATCAATATCAAGCGTGGTCGTATCAACGATGATTGCATCGTCTGCTGCTTTTAAAGGGGCTTCTTTACGGTTGCGGTCCTGATCATCTCTTGCCTTGATCTGATCAAGCAATTCAGACATATCCGCTGGTTTGCCCATTTCTTCCAGCTGTGAAAAGCGTCTGCGGGCACGTTCTTCAAGGTCTGCATCAAGGAAAAATTTGCAGGGAGCTTGCGGGAAAATAACCGTTCCCATGTCTCTGCCTTCCGCAATTAGGGATGTCGTTTCCCCTATCTTGCGCTGGGCAATTTTTTGAAAAGCACGCACAGCAGGTATTTTGGCAACATTAGAAGCCCACATGCCCACAGTTTCAGTGCGGATATCATTTGTTAAGGGTACACCGTTAAGGCTGAGCACGGAGTTACTTCCGGAGCCGGACAGGGTGAATGAAAAACTTTTGAGGGCTTCTTCAATTCTAGAGCTGTCCCAGTTCCATGAACCTTCGCCCAGCTTCCATGCTGTTGCCCTGAACATTGCACCTGTGTCGAGATAAGCAATCTCAAAATGATCTGCGAGTTGCTTTGCAAGAGTGGATTTTCCTACTCCGGCCGGTCCGTCAAGTGTGATAATGAAAGGAGTTGCCACTAAAGAAGCTCCCTTAGGTTTTCTAGGAATATTTTGTTTTCACGGTCAGTGCCCATGTTTACGCGGATGTATTCGCCAAGTCCGAAACTTTTAAGCGGACGAACTATTATTCCGCGTTTTAGAAGCTCTTCAAAAACTTCACCGGCGTTACTGGTGGGCTTGAACATAATAAAATTGGACTGAGATGGTAGAACTTCGCATCCCATACCTTTAATCTCGTCTGTAAAGAGCTTTCTGCCGCGATGCACAACGTTTAGAGTCTCATTGTAGAAAGCGTCGTCGCTGAGTGCTGCTATGGCAGCTTCTTCGGCAAGGATACTGACGGTGAAAGGGGCACGGGCACGGTTGATGTACCCGGCAAGGGCAGAACTCATTATACCGAAACCTACGCGCATACCTGCAAGACCGAAGGCTTTTGAAAATGTTCTGAGCAGGACGATATTCGGAAATTCGCTTAGCAAAGGGCGCATGTCGTACTCTTCTGCCGGGGTAGCGAAATCAATATATGCTTCATCTATGGCAAGAATTGTCTGCTTTGGAATAGCCATAGCCATCTCGCGGACTTCTTTTGTTGTAACTGCAAGTCCTGTAGGATTATCAGGGGTAGTTACAAAGACGATGGCGGTTTTATCAGTCACAGCAGCAGCCATTGCTTTAAGCGGCTGTTTGTGCCCAGCATCACGCGGTACTTGTTTGAAGCTTATGCCGCAAAGACGGGACATAAGACTGTACATGCTGAAACATGATTCATAGGTCAGAATTTCATCACGGCCCGGTTCGGCCTTAACTCGGATCAGCAGATCGATAACTTCATCAGAGCCGTTTCCGCTGATGATGTTTTCTTCCGCAACTCCTACCCGCTTAGCAATAGCTTTATTCAGGCGGGGGTTACCATTTTGCGGGTAGCGAAAAATATTAGGTGCATGGCGTATTACTGCTTTTTGAGCGAGTGGAGAGGCTCCGAGCGGATTCTCATTACTTGCAAGTTTAATAACAGTATCCAAACCGTACTTCTCTTTGATCTCTTCAATGGTAAGTCCAGGAGTGTATGGTTTGGTCTCCATCACGTCAGGGCGGACTTTGATAGGGGACATGCTGATATCCTTTTCTTTTGTATAATTTATTAATGGTGAAGCTCTCTAGTAGTGTGGAACATGTTTTTTGTCAAAAAAAAGCCCCTTATCCGTTATAGATAAAGGGGCTGTTTGCAGGTTTATGATTCGATAGTTGTCGGTATCGTATCAGCTTTAACTTTTAGAGACTGTGTTATTCCGGTCTGATTGTCAGTACAGGGCATATTGCTGCCTTAACGATCTTTTCAGCAACTGATCCAAATAAAATACGGTCAATACCTTTTCTACCGTGTGTTCCCATGACGATCATATCAACATGTTCGTCTTTAGCGAATGACAGAATTTCTTCAGCCGGGTACCCGGTCAGTACTTGTCCTTTTGTTGTAGAATCCTTGAAGTTTTCCTCTATGAATGTTTCCATAGTAGCGTCAGCTCCGGTTACAATTTCACCAACAAAATTTTCAATTGAACTTGGTGGAACATGGAACCCGACATACTGGTCCAGTGATGGAGCTACATACAGACAAATAACTTCAGCACCCATAGTCTTGGCAATGGTTGACGCGTAGTCTGCTACGACAGGGCTGTATTCAGAAAAATCAACTGCGCAGAGTATCTTTTTAATGGTAATCATAACTTTACCTCCAGATTATTAAGTTAAGCAAAAAAATTAATTATATGATACAAATATCTCTTTGTTTTAAACAATAACGAATTCGCTGTGACATAGACAAGCTTTTTCTTATGTTTTATCATAAAAACAGGTAAAAAAGGTATAGGTTGTGATTATTTTATGATCTAGGAAATAATTTCCGGTTCGTGTTTATATAAAGTTACATTAATTCAGCCTGTTGTCGAAAGTCTAGACTTTGGCATGATCTTCGCATTACTAGAGTGAAACCTAAGGCTGAGGAGTAAAAGATGAAGATTAATCCTGATCAGATTGAGGCACTGCAGCAACAACAGCAGCAAGCCAACAAGACTAAGAAGGTAAACGGGGCAGCGTTTGGAGAGTTCTTGAATCAAGAAACCCAGCAAGTTGCTGGCAAACAGAATTCAAGCATACCAACCGTTCCGGGTCTTCAGTCCATTAATCCCCTTCTTCAGATGCAGCAGGTTGCTTCAGTGCAGCCGGCAGCAGTGGATGAAGGTGAGTTTATCGGCAAGATTGAGAATGTTTTCGGGCAGATGGAAAATTACACAAAGCAACTCAGTTCTTCTGATGAAGGCGGACTGAAAAGCGCGTACAAAGCTCTTGAAGGTGTTCAAGGTGGTGTTGACTCCCTCAAGAAGGATTGGCCGGGCTTAGCAAGTGAAAATCCTGAACTGCACAGTATTGTCAATGAGCTGGATGTAATGGCGAGGACCGAACAGATCAAATTTAACCGCGGGGATTACGTTTAGTCTCGTTTTGACTGAACACCGAAGAATATAATAATTCTTCTAATGTCACCGTAAGCGTAAGCAAAATTACGCAAAAAACCGAACTTCCATATGGGTGTTCGGTTTTTTTATGTCTTATGTTTCTATAAGGCTTGTATTTTTGCTCTTTTCCGCAAGCCCAGTCCGATCATGAAAATTAATAGGGTCATCCAAAGAGTACCCATAAACGTCCATGTCGGCGCCAGTGAATCTTAGTGGGGCGGGCGTGGTGGATCTTGCCGATGGGGGGGGCGTATTAGTATTTTAAATTTTAGTGCTAACTATATTTTTCATAAGCAATCCGGCCAATTGCCAAAACAAGAAAAATACTTACAACTTCATTCAATGCGCCTGAATATAATAATAGATCATACATTTGCCTAGAATATGAAATGTGCCATAAAATTAGGAAGGCACTATTAACTGCAAATAAAATCATAAAATTAATTAAAAAAGGTTTAAATATCATGGAGAAGAACTTGAACTTAGAGATCTGGAGTATTGTTGCCATATAAATTACTGAAGCACATAATGCGAAAAGAAATGATTTGGCTGTAACACTTGAGAGTATATAAAAAAATATATCATAGTCAGAAGAAGTCCTTGATGGTGATAGCAAATCGTTAAGATGTCCGCGGAAAGTATTAAAAAAAATATCAATATGCAAAGCTGACCATGAAGTTAAATTTGTTAAAACAAGCATAATAACAAAAAAAATAATCATTTTTTTAAAAACTCTAAACAAATTATATGATCCATTTCCGTCTTTAATTAAACTTAATACTAAAGAAAACATAGCAATTGAAAAGATTAAATGACTATACCATGCTTCTAAATTTTTAAATTTAAATACTAAATATATAAAAAGACCGATAAAGCAAAAAAAATTTTGTTTTAGGACATCAAAAAAATAGAATAATATTTTTGACATTAAATACTCCACTATTGATTTAGGACACTGCTGGAACAGTGCCCCATTTTCGTATCAATTTTATTTATTAGCTTTATCGCTTTTAATTTTTTTATTAACTTGTTTTAGATATGGAAGTATAAGGCTAAACCTATCATCAGGAGTGTCCAAATAGGCCTTAGCTATTCCCTTTAGAGATGGGCTTACGGCATCCTGGATAGCCTTTGCCCGTTCTTTGCGAAGAGTTGAATTTTTACTGTATAGATCACTCCATTTACTTGAATAAACTTTATGGTTGATTTCATCCTGATGCTTTTCAGCTTCTTTTTCTTTTTCAATCATATTATTCCAAGCTTCTTTAGTTGATTTGGCTATTTTCGGACCTGATTTAACAAGCTCCTGTCCCAAAGATGTTTCGCCAAGGATTACTTTTTTGGCATACTTCGCAGCTTCATTCTTTGTTTCAGGGTGGGCCAGAGGGCTGATTTTTTTAAAAGCCTCGTAGCCTGCATCCCCTGCTAGTTTCAATCCGGATCTACCAGCAAGACTGCCTATTTCCCATAAGGCTCGCCCAGTTCTTTTGATCACTTTGGCAGGGACTCCTTGCTCTTTCCCCTCACTCTTCCCCTCAAGCCCCGTCCGATCATAAAAATTAATAGGGTCATCCAGACAATACCCGTAAACATCCACATCGCCGCCAGCAAATCCTAGCGGGTCGGGAGTTATGAATCTGCCGATTGCGGGATCGTATTCACGATATCCGAGATGTACAAGCTCAGTATCTTTATCTGTCAGACCTGCGGCAAACCCCAGACATATATCCAGACTGACTCCGCTATCGAGCAATATATTTCCAAACGAATCATTTATAATTCGCTTTATCTCATTACCCCTTTCATCCGCAACCATGAAAATTGTGCCGACCTGATTTGTAGCAAAGAAAAAAGTTTGGCCTTCGTAGGTCATGCTTACAGGATTATCTTCTTCGTCATAAGTGAAGACTTTGGGATGCAGACCGGATTCTAAGTAGGAATACCTAGTGACCTGACCGAGATCGTTTTTCATAAAATTTGGCCACAAAAAAGCCCGTTCCAATTAAGGAACGGGCTTTTAAATTACCTGTGGGGCAAACTTTTCTGATTAATCAGGAGTAGTAAGCTCGCCAAGGTCGCGCTTGATGTCTGTGGCAATCTTATAAAGAATTGTCAGAGTCAGAGCACCGAGTGCGTAAACCATCATCGAAACCATCAACTCTTTACCGGAAGGCCAGTAAGTTGTGACTTCGCCGAACGGGTTTGGAGTAAGACCACCGATCAGCAGGCCGAGCCCTTTATCGATCCAAGTTGCGATAACAAGGATAGCGAGGGAAAACGGCAGCAGTTTCTGGTTGTAGCGCAGTTTCGGCGGAATAAGCAGCGCGAGGCTGATAATTGCGAACGCAACTGCTGTCCACATCCATGGAACCAATTCACTATGTCCGTGGCTGCCTGTGAACAGGAAGGCGAAGGAGTGAATGTGACCGGGGATATTGGAGTAAAATGCGGTGAACACTTCAAGCAGGAAGAAGAATACGTTCACGCACATTGCGTATGTGATAATAGTTGTGAGAGTTCCGATAGCTCCTTTGCCTGGTTCGTATTTTGTGATCTTGCGAACAAGAAATACTACAAGCAGAAGGATTGCCGGTCCGGAACAGAACGCAGATGCAAGGAAGCGGGCTGCCAGAATGGCTGAAAGCCAGTAGTGGCGGCCTGGAAGACCTGCGTAAAGGAATGCTGTTACAGTATGAATGGAGAACGCCCATACTATGGAAGTGTAAGCCAGAGGTCTGATCCATTTTGGTGGTTCAACGCGCTGACGTTCGCTTTCAAGGCATGTCCATCCGATAACTACGTTCAGGAGCAGATAACCGTTAAGAACGATCATATCCCAGAACAGGATCGAGTTAGGAGTTGGATGGAAAATGATGTTCAGCATACGCTGTGGAGATCCGATGTCTACGATAATGAAACCGAGACACATCACGACAGCAGCAATAGCCATGAATTCACCCATAATTACCATGCCATGAAACTTCTTATAGTGATGGAAGTAATAAGGCAGTACGATCATAACACCGGAAGCGGCTAGACCGACCAAGTAGGTAAATTGGGCAATATAGAATCCCCAGGAAACATCGCGGCTAAGGCCCGTGACGGTAAGTCCTTCCTGTAACTGATTCAAATATACTGTGAAGCCGGCGCCGATGATAAGAAGCAGGAATATAATCCAACCCCAATATTTCGGGCCGCCTTTGAGAGCTTTTTCGAGCATATCAGACTCCCCCTAAATGATGTAGTAAACACCGGGCTCGGTGCCGGCTGCCGGGTTCCTACGAATGGTGAAGTTTTCCCTAAGAACCTTTCTGACATTAGAATTAGGGTCTTTAAGATCACCAAAGGTCATCGCACCATTAGATTTTTCCACACAAGCAGGCATTTCACCTACGGCGAGGCGTTCAACACAGAAGTTGCATTTTTCAACAACTCCGCGAACGCGAGTAGGGAACTTCATGTTGATTTTATCCATGTCGAGATAATTTCTTGGATTCATGAAGTTGAAGCTACGTGAACCGTAGGGGCATGCAGCCATGCAGTAGCGGCAACCGATACAGCGATGATAATCCATTGCTACAATTCCGTCAGGACGCAGGAAAGTCGCCTTTGTAGGGCAGACGCGTACACAGGAAGGGCTTGTGCAGTGGTTACATAGTAGTGGGAACTTGCGTTTTTCAACATCCTCGGAAGGATAGTTGTCTTCTTGGTAAGGGAATGCTTCGGCATAAGTACCTTCCCACAACCATTTGACATCCTGCTTAGTAGGAATTGTCGGTACGTTGTGGATGTGGTGACAAACTTCAGCCAGAGCACTGATTTCTTCTTCGGTATTTAGCTTACGGGTATCGATAACCATAGCCCAGCGTTTAGCATGCAGAGAGTTAGCGTTGACAACAGCGTGAGCTTTGCCATGTCCGCTTTCTGATGCCAGAGCTACAGCTGTGGGCGCAAGACATAGTCCCGCTGCCGAAAGACCTGCAAACTTGAGGAAGTTTCTTCTACTCTGTTTCATTATTTTGCCTCCTTTGGAGGTACGTGGCAGTCCCAGCAGTATGGAGTAACACCCGCGGCAGTATGACACTTATCGCAGAATTCCTTCTTGCTGGTATGACATTGCATACAAGTATTCACGAGGCTGATGGTGTATTCCTTGCCGTTTGCACTGATATATGTCCGCTTACCTTCACGAAGAGCCAAATCTCTCCATTCGTCAAGGAGCTGCATATGCGATGTCCGCATATCTTCTACAGGTGCGACGCATTCTTTAGCATTTTTAGGCAGTTCCACCTTAGGCTGTTCGTATTTTCCTCCCACATTGAACCAAAAAGGGAGGGACACGAGTCCTAGGAAAATAACCAGACCAGCTATTATTTTTCCACCGTATTGCATATGTTACTCCTCCTTCCCGGGCAGAGGGTTCATACGAAGGTCAGTTTCTCTTTCTTTCTCGCCGTCGAGAATAAGGGCGTTACCGACCAGTTCGTGAACACCGCAGACGTCAACGCCCGGAGCCCAGTAATTGGATAGCGGAATAAGCGTTGCACGGTCAATTGCGCAGATACAGGCCATCATGTTTACATCATGTTCTTCCTGTACTGATTTAAGTGCGTTGCCGCGTGGCAAACCGCCTCGCATGCGAATTTCCATGATTTCGTCAGTGTTCAGACCTGAACCGCCTGCGCAGCAGAATGTCTGCTCACGGATAGTCTGTTCCGGCATTTCAAAGAAGTTTTTAACAACGTTTTTGATAACGTAACGCGGCTCATCCATGAGGCCCATGGCGCGAGCAGGGTTACAGGAATCATGGAAGGTTGCGCGAATATGATCGTTTCTGCTCGGATCAAGTTTCAGCTTGTTATGTTTCATAAGGTCAGCTGTGAACTCGGCAATGTGAAGCATCTTTGTCTGTGCGGCGCTATTGAAAACAGTACCGGTGATCGGGCTTTTAGGAACTTGCAGGAAGTTCGCAGGTCCGTTCATTGTGTCCATGTACTGGTTGATTACGCGCCACATGTGACCACATTCGCCGCCGAGAATCCATTTGACACCTAAGCGTTTTGCTTCAGCGTACATCTTGGCGTTAAGTTTCTTCATCATGTCCGCAGAAGTGAACAGACCGAAGTTACCGCCTTCAGATGCATAAGTGGATAGTGTATAATCAAGACCTATGTGATCGAAGAGCATCAGGTAACCCATAAAGGTATAGATGCCCGGATCAGCAAAAACGTCTCCGGAAGGGGTGATGAAGAGAACTTCATGTCCCTTTTCATTAAGAGGTACGTTAAGTCTTTTGCCTGTGATTTCTTCGATATCGTCGACCATAAATTCAACGATGTCTTTGAAAGCGTGCGGCTGGATACCGAGATGGTTACCTGTACGGTTACAGTTAGAAACCGGCTCAAGAATCCAGTTAATGTTCACACCGCAAAGGTGGAGCAGTTCGCGTGCCATCATTGTGACTTCAGCTGTATCGATGCCGTAAGGGCAGAACAGAGAACAGCGACGGCATTCAGTACACTGGTAAAAGTAGATGAACCACTCTTTAAGAACATCTTCGGTCATAACTCTGGAACCGGTAAGGGTGCTCAGAATTTTACCGGCCATGGTGAAGTCCTTGCGGTAAACAGAACGCATAAGTTCTGCACGAAGGACCGGCATGTTTTTAGGATCGCCGGAACCGATGAAAAAGTGGCATTTATCGGCGCAAGCACCGCAACGCACACAGACGTCCATGAATACTTTGAGAGAACGGTATTTACCGAGTCTTTCTTTGAAACCCTGGTGGACAATGTCCTGCCAGTTTTCAGGTAATTTCCAGTCCACGTCAGATGGTTTCCATTCACGTGGGTTAGGGAAACCTAAGTATTCGAGTTTTTCTGCCTTAGCAGGGTAACACCAGTTTCCGGGAGAACAGTCCACCGGAGTATCCATCCAACCTGTGGAAGGTGGTGTATAGTTAATGCTTTTAAAAAGCTCATCAGCTTTTGGGAGGTCAGCCATGTCAACTCCTCAACAAAAGGTATTATAAGGTCCAACCAACATATAAAGTCCGCTGGACTTTATTATGCCTCTTTTTCCACAGGGAGACCCGCTTCAATCATAGGTTCCCTGAAGTCGTCTTCATAAGCCTCATAGCTATGCGGCTTGATGCTCGGATCATTCCAAGGGTTCTCGTGATGCTTGATGCGGGAGTTGTTAGGCATATTCCTTGTAGGAGAAAGGAAGACACCGCCTGCATGCATAAGCTTACTGAATGGGAAGTAAATCAATAGCGTACAGACCAGAACGATATGTACATAGAAAGATACATCCACATGTGCGGGGATTACTGGGTGGAATGTTACAAGTCCCATAGTCAGCTGCTTAATCGCCATAACATCTACTTTTGCAATAAAGCGCATGTAGATACCTGAAAGGGCAATGGAGATAATGAGCAACAACGGGAAATAGTCTGTAACAAGAGAAATGTACCGAAGTTTTGCGTCCCACAGTCTGCGTGCGAGCAAGAAAGTCACACCGACCAGAATAAGAACATCACTCATGTACATTCTGGGTGTACCGATCTGCATGATCCCGTCAAGCATTTCAACCCAGCCGATACAGGCGGGAATCGGTTCAAAGAAAAGTCTCATGTGCCTGATTACAATAAGCAGGAATGAGTAATGGAACATGAGGGAAAACATCCACAACCATTTGGCGGAAGCGTATGTAACCCTGCCATCTTTGAGAGCAACTTTTGTGTTCCGGAACAAAGAACGGAAACAGCAGATCTCAAGGACCATACGGATAAAAGTTTGACCCGGAGTCACGGGGTTGTCGAACTTGTTATGGTGAATGAAGTCCAGAGACTTCATTTGACCGCCCGTGGTCGGAATACAAAAAGGAACCGGACTTTTCGCCCATTTAATCATCCGGTAGGCAAACCCTACCAGAAATACGGCAACAGCTACCAATGGCAGCCCGATGCCGAAGAGTTTTGCCATATGCGCTGATCCTACTCCGAAAAGAGCCAGCAGCACGAGGGCAAAAACTAAAACGAGTGAGTACAAAGCGTTCATCTACCTTCACCTCGCTTATAACGTTTGGCTTCCCGGGGAAGCCGGCCACTACACCTGTTCGGCCCCTTTGGCCGAAGCTTCCTCGATTTTGTTGACACGCCTTAAGAGCATATGGTGGGAGCGTTTAACTTCACCAATTCTCATCTGCGTAATCAAGTCCCTATTCTTGGTATAGATGTCAAACGCGATAAGTCCCAGGTTATCAACCCGGGTCTCAAACGCGAGCAACTCGTCAAGTTTTCCTTCCTTCTTAAGATCCTGCATAAACTCATCTCGCAGCAGTTTTTTAAAAAGAAAAACAAAACTTAAAGCTCTAGATGGTGCAAATTCCTGAACAGCCCTTATTTTAATCAGGTCTTCCAGAGATTTTGCAATTGCGTCAACATCTTTCCAGTCAATAATCAGGTCAAAAAGTTCTCTAGTGACCCGTTGAGTGGTAATTCCAACAGGATTTGTAAATTGATCACTGTTGCTCTTCCAGATCTTCTGAGTTGCCTCAGGGTAGGAAGAAAGGACCAAATCAAACCATTTTTTTGTCAGAATCTCTTTTTTTTCTATCAATCTTTCTTCAAGGTTCATTGTATGTTCCTGACTAAATTGACTGCAACAGAAGTAAGAGCCTTTAAGCTGATGCTTAGGTCTTACAAAGGTTTCCAACCTGACAATGAGGCGGAAAATTCAAATTCTGTCACTATGTGACTAACAGCACGATATTCCAGATACACTGCGATTCGTCAAGGATTTTTACCGAGAAATTGAGACCTTCCGGGGTATGAAACTCTTTAAGTAACAAGGGTTTTAATCACCCGAAAGGAGCTTGTCCGAATAGGGTGCCAGTCTGATTTAAGTAGTGCGTATCACGTTTGCGAGCAGATTAATCTATTTTTTATCAGAAAAAATTATGCACGTAAAAACGAGCAGATAATTTTTTTTAAGGGATAAAATAATGTCGGTAGTATAGCTGGTCGAAGTGACTTTTTCAGACGAACGTGTATTCGTCGTTAAAAATACATTAAAAAATACATTCATTAAAGCTGGTTTGTGTTTAGAGGAATAAAAATGTCTGAACCGTTGATGATCTATCCCGAAGGCTGCCGGAAGGCTACGTTTTTAAAGAGATATAAAAGATTTACCGTTGAAGCGTTGCTTGATGGTGAGGTTGTATCCATTCATACCAATAACACAGGTTCAATGCTCGGATTGTTGCGTGAAGGGCAGGAGATATTTATTTCTCCGGCACTTAATCCTGCGCGAAAGCTCAAGTGGACTTTAGAAATGGTTAATATCTTTGGTGCGTGGGTCGGTGTGAACACATCGGTCCCGAATAAAATGATACAGAGAGCTTTTGAGGCGGAAGTTTTACCGGAGCTTAAAGGGTACACCTCAATAAAGCGTGAAGCGGTGGTCGGCAAAAGCCGACTCGATGCGAAGTTTACCGATGAGTCGTCAATTCTGCCGGATTTGTGGGTTGAGTGTAAGAACGTAACCCTGGTTGAAGATGACGTGGCTTGTTTTCCGGATGCTCCGACTGAGCGTGGTCAGAAACATCTTGAAGAGTTAATGGATCTTGCTTCCAAAGGATACAGAGTTGCAATGTTTTTCTTTGTTCAGCGTAATGACGGAAAATGTTTCGGTCCTGCTGATTTTATTGACCAGAAATATGCTACACTTTTCAAGCAGGCGCTTGCTGAGGGTGTTGAATGTTGGCCGTATCAGGCGGAGCTAAGTGAAAAAGGGATTTCTGTCGGGGAGAAAATGAAATTTTAATATTTTTGATAATTAACTGATATTAAATGACTAAAAAAGTCAGGACAATCTCATGAGATTATCCTGACTTTTATTTATTTGTAGCAAAAGTGGTTAAGACGCTGTTGCTTTAACTCTTTCAGTCTGATCCATGGATGCGAGTTTTTCCACTTCGGTAAGATCAAGTCCAAGTCCTTTTGCAACGCGGGAACCATAGTCTTTGTCTGCTTTATAGAAGATTGCAGTTTGTCTAAGCTGTATGCGTTTCTGCGCTCCGCCAAGATGTCCGATAATATTGCCGGTCAGGTTTGCACGGTCCTGATCACTCATAACATTGCGATACAGGTTTCCGGCCTGCACAAAATCATCATCAGTAAGGGCATAGGCATGTTGATCTGCATTTCCTTCAATCGGCAATGGCGGCTCAAGAGCTGATTCGTCCGGTGAAGGGCCGCCAAAACTGTTGGGCCAGTAATTAGGTCCACCACCGCCTCCATTATCTACACGCATAGCTCCATCTCGCTGGTAATTAAGCTCTGGTGCGTTTTTCGGCATGTTTACGGGAATCAGTTGATAATTTGTTCCAAGTCTGTGGATATGGGTGTCATGGTACGAAAAAATGCGACCTTGAAGCATTTTGTCTGGAGATGCTGCGATACCCGGTACAAAGTTGCCGGGGCAGAACGCGGATTGCTCTACTTCGGCAAAATAGTTCTCAGGGTTTTTGTTCAAAACCATTTTGCCGACAGTTATAGGCGGCACTTCTGAATGAGGCCATACTTTAGTAATATCAAAGATATCCCAGCGGAAAGCTTTGGCTTGCGCAGGTGTTAATATCTGCATCTCAAGTGTCCATGACGGGTAATCACCCTTTTCAATGGATTCATGCAGATCGCGAGTTGCATGATCAGGGTCTTTAGAACGCATAGCGTCTGCTTCGGACGCCGTCATCGTTTTTGAGCCTTGGTCCGTTTTAAAATGGTATTGAACCCAGACGTATTCGCCTTTTTCATTATACCACTTGTAGGTATGGCTGGAATAGCCGTTCATATGGCGAAAGGTTGCAGGAGTTCCTCTGTCCGAAAAGAGGATTGTTACCTGATGAATTGATTCAGGTGTGAGAGACAGAAAATCCCAAAACATATCAGGATCTTTTAAGTTTGTTGCAGGATTACGTTTTTGAGTATGTATGAAATCCGGGAATTTCATTGGGTCACGGATAAAAAAAACAGGAGTGTTGTTGCCGACTAAGTCGTAATTGCCTTCTTCGGTGTAAAACTTGATAGCAAATCCGCGCGGATCACGTTCCGCATCAGCAGATCCTTTTTCTCCTCCTACTGTTGAAAAGCGTACAAATAAGTCGGTTTTCTTGCCGATCTTAGAGAGAAAGGCCGCTTTTGTGTATTTTGTTACATCTGCCGTTACTTCAAAGTAACCATATGCTCCAGCGCCTTTGGCGTGAACCACACGTTCAGGAATACGCTCGCGGTCGAAGTGAGTAAGTTTTTCTAACAGGTGCATATCCTGTACTAAAATCGGGCCCTTCACTCCGGCAGTTTGGGAATTTATATCATCCCCGACAGGTTTCCCGAAAGCCGTAGTCATTTTCTTTTTTTTCATAACAGAACTCCCTTAATTAATGTCATTGGTTGGTTCTTTAATAATCTTACATGTACCACGCTGAATGTGTAATTGGAACCGTAAATGGTAATTTGTATGAAGAATGACACGAAGTTGGGGGTAAATTGAGCTTTGTCTTTGAAAAAAAAGGAAAATCCCTATTCTTTTAAATAAAAGAATAGGGATTTTCAGGCCTGAAGGGTGTTGAAAAGCTTGGCGTCCGGCCGGAATCGGGATAATTCCGACCGGACACCATTAGGAGCTGGATGCCGAAATTTTTGCCGGGAGGGTGGAGCTCCCGGCATGAAACCAGTCTCGGAGTAGCTTGCCTCATAAATTAACGGGCAACATGCAGAACGATGACTTTGGACGAGTTCTACATTAGTTCGAGCTGTTAAATATCTTGTTTTTTTGAAGATGCACTCTCGCGCATCCTTTCTTGCTTACGTAAAGCGCGTCTTTCAATTGCTTCTTTATTACGCCGATGATCTTCGCCTGTTTCAAGAATCAATTCCGGTACGGGAGAAGGTTTTCCATCTTCACCTATGGCAACAAAAGTAAGGTATGCCGAGTTGATATGTCTCACGTCACCTGTCAGAAGGTTTTCTGCTTCGACTCTCACTCCGATTTCCATTGAAGTCCTGCCTACCATGTTCACATTTGCATGAAGTGTTATCAGCTCACCTACATAAGCAGGCTTTAAAAAATTCATTCTGTCGATAGATGCTGTAACTACAGGTTTTCGTGCATGCCGCATGGCACAGGTTGCCGCAATGAGATCAAGTTGCTTCAGTAAAACGCCGCCGTGAAGGTTGCCGGCTGGATTCGTATCCTGCGGAAGAACCCTGTAGGTTGTGTATGCTCTGCTTTCACTGACTTTTTTTTCTTTCATTAACTGGCTTTCCGAACCGTGTATCTTTAAAAATATTACTTTTGTATTACAAGTTGTAATTAAAACGTAATGCTCATTGAGCAAAGTTTAGATCTGTGTACCGCCGGATTCATTTACCCTTACCATATTCAACTCTTGCTTCCCAGATCATTTTAGCAATCCGTTTGCCAAGGTCGAGCTGTCTAGTGGCTAAAAGAGCTTCTGCCGCTTCCCGGTTTCCCCCGGATTTGAGCATCGTAGCAGATTCCAAGTCTCTGAGATAATTCTCACATTCTCGGATCAGCTTGGAGAGGTTCAGTGTCTCAAGCTCTATTGGTATTCGTACGGATTTTACTTTTTTGCTCATGTTTTTGCTTCGTTTTTAAGACTTTTGCCAGAATGGGAAGAAATGTCAATACATTTGTAAGACAAAATAACAATTAAAAAGAATTAAATAGTAATTTAAAAAAGTGCGTAAATGTAATCTAAAATAAATCATTAAGTATAATATAGTGATGCTAAAACGTATTACAAAATATATTACAAAATGAGTGTTAAATGTATACTATTAGTATGCGTAGGAATGAAGATAATAAAATCTTTGAGATTTTATGTGGTTGAAGAGCTTCGCTTAGTAAAATAAGCGATCAGTAAAAGGCTGGGTTTAAACTGATAATCGATTCTGGAGTTGAAAGAAGGCTGGATTATTCAAACATGAATGAGCGCGTTTCAGGTTGAGCCGCGCATATGAAGGCCATAATCAGGATTATTCCGGAGGCTGGGTTGTAAAAAATAGGGTCAAAGAATCCTGTAATGATAACAGCTGTAATAAGCGATGCCATAATGTTCGATGAATATTTTATAGAGATAGTCGTTACAATTGCAACCGCTCCGGCTATTCCGGCTATTCCCCATGCTGTCAGAATGTGGAGCCACAGCGGAGCAATGTGGAAAAGGTATGTTCCTGAATCGGTCCACAGAAAATTCTGTTTATGCCACAGTTGCCAGATGGCCGCAGGAATATTCAGCGGCAGCGGAGAAGCTATGGGGTAACCTGACAGCAATAAATGCGGAGCCTTTTCAAGCAACCCTAAAATGGAAAACCAGAGCCAGTAGGTCGGCAGATCATTTGGATTAAAAAAGGTCATGTCCTGTGATACGAGCACAAAAATATTAAACATAAAAAAAACAAGTACAATGGCTGTCTTTTTTAGAGCTTTACCCGGGCCGAAAAATAAAAGTACCAGAACGGCCGCGAAATTAGCGTCTCTGCTTAGAGTGCACATTATTCCTGTAAATATAAGAACTCTGGTGATTTTCAGCTTTGAAGGCTCATGCAATGTTGCGCATAATCCAGCTAATAAAATAGAGGTTGTCCATTTTGCGCTTCCTAAAAGTTCGGGTATGGTAACAATTCCGTTCAAATAAAATAGATATATAAAGTCGGCGATTATGAGAACTGAAAGGCACGATGCCCAGAAGTAAAAGTTTTCCGGCTTCGGCATGGCAAAATTAGTAACCCAGAGCGCCGCAACGAATCCGTATAAAAGCGGGCGCATTTCCATGAGAAAAGGCAATGACGATGCTAACGGCGTTAGCATCGGAGTGATGTATTTAGAACATATCCAGAAGATAAGAACAGCAGGAATGCCTGCTTTCAGCCAGAGATGTGAGCTGGTTTGTTTCTTTTTGTACGGTTCAACAAGCAGCCCTATAACGGCAAGCCCTGCGACAAGGATGTCCGCAAGGTTTTGTGGCGCAACAGAGCCGTCCATGCCGTAAGCTGCCGACAATAGTGGTAGCCCTAAGCTGAAAAGAGCTACTGGAAATTCTGATGCAGAGATGGCTTTAGTCTTTAAGTTCATTTGTAAGAGGCTGTTACATTGATCTTTTTAGGATGAGAAGCCCTAAAAAATAATAATAATCTGATTGTTAAGTTAACCGTGCGGAAATTTTGAGTTTTAATCGGTTAAAATAATTAAAAGGGAATCTAGGAAGCTGTGGAATTCTATTTCTTTTTACAAAAAGCAAATCAAGAATATGGGCAACCGGTTCGGCTGATGACAGAAAATTTGTACATCCGGCGCAATAGGTAACTATGGGAACACCAGTTTGCTTCGCTTCAGCAATTCGTTTGCTCTTCCATGCCAGTGCAAAATCTTTATTATGGAACCCTACAGCTCCACCTTCACCGCAGCATATTGTTTTCTCGCGGCTGTGATCCATTTCAATCAGGCTGACTCCGCTTTTTGTTAGAAGAGTCCTGATGTTTTCTTGCAACTCAGACTCAAAACGGGTGACGCACGGGTCGTGTACAGTTACTTTTTTAAGCCACGGCTTGTTCATAATGATATTTGAGCTGAGCAGTTCTTCGTAAACAGAGGTTATCTTAAATGTAGGAGAAAATTCTTTGAAAGTAATATGACAGTTTGGACAGGCAGTTAAAATTTTGGTTATTCCACGAGCTTCTATGAATTGTGAAAGCTTTGAAATCGCTTCGGTATGGGAGTCGTAAAGGCCGAGCATTTTAGACGGTTTAGAACAGCAGTTAAGAATTAGTCCTAAAGATGGATCACTTTGTTTCAACGCTGAATACACTGCGCGCGTCGCCGTCGGGAATAAGGCTGGCAAAGTACACCCCGGAAAGAACGCTGTTTTGCAACCTTCCGGCAGTATGTTGTCTTTAAAGGGAAATTTGCCGCCAATCCGCTCATAGTTCAAAAGAGGTGAATACTGATCTATGCCGAATAAATTTTCTTCCTGCGCATGGCGGCGAAGTGTTTCGAACATTTTAAAGGGCTGTGCGTCAACAGGGCAGACTGCGCTGCAGAGTGAACACTCAGAGCACTGATATGAATTAATTGCAGCTTCGTCATGACCATGCTGTGATGCGAGACATTTTTCTGCAATTTTATCGGGTGCACCAAATTGCTGCAAAAAAAAACATTCAGAAATACATTTGCCGCAAGCGATACAGTTATCGGCTGTATGTTTAATACTACGCAACCTGGCAGCCCCAGACTTTAACTCGTTTATTAACGTATTCCGTACACTTACCTTTAAGTTTAACTTTAACTCCAGGTTTCATATTGCTGACAATTGCGGTCTGATTTTCGGTAAAATGGCAGATTACTTCCGCTGTGAAATTTGAAATTCCTTTTAGCCCCACATGTAAATCTCCAAATGCTTTTGCTGAAACATCAACTACTTCTCCGGTAATTTCGATGACTTCATTTAAGTATTTACCGCTGGCAACAGTGTTGTTCTCGACAAAATCCAAATAAAGTTTATATGAACCGACACGAAGTTTTGGCTGGCTAGTACTGACTTCATTTGCTATCCGTGCATGCCATGCGCTTAAAGTTTCCTTTTGGTGCGGAGATGATGACTGATGAGCTGTCGGGCCTGGCCTCTGTGTTTTTTGAAGGTCTACCCGGTTGACCAGTTGTCCGTTTGAATCAAAAATATCTGCTGTAGGTTTACCTTCGTCAGAGAGATAGATTTTTGATCTGACACGGCCCATCGGGTCTACCAGATGGAATTCTTCTGCTTTAACTATGTTGCTCATTCCCGTTTCTCCCTGTATCGCTTGTTAGCGTGTCTGGTGACATTTTATTTAATTTACTAAGTCATTATGAGAAAAAGCAAGAAATAATATAAATTTATTCATGTTTTTTTCGTCCGTTAGTACCTTTTTTCTTTTTAAGAAAGTTGATATTGCTCTTAAAGCTTGACTTGGATAAACAGAAGCTTTAATAGTCAACCCCTTTCTTTACGCAATCTTTATTGATCACTGGAGAGGTGGATTTCTGGTGATCATTGTGTGTAAAAATGCTCAATCCGGCGGAGTAAGATAATTGTTCGATAGCCTATCAGATAGACTTTCCGAAGCCTTCAAAAATTTCAAGGGGCAGGGCCGACTGGATGAAAAAAACATCCAGGATGGTATGCGTGAGGTCCGGCTCGCTCTTTTAGAAGCGGACGTTAACTTCAAAGTCGTTAAAGAATTTGTAGAGAAAGTTAAGGAGCGTGCCCTAGGACAGGAAGTTCAGAAAAATCTTTCCGTCGGACAGCAGGTCATTAAGATCGTCAATGAAGAATTGACATTGCTGCTTGGCGGAGAACAGGAAGGACTGGTTCTTAAGGGTAAACCCGCCAAAATCATGATGGTAGGTTTGCAGGGTGCCGGTAAAACGACTTCAGCGGCAAAGATAGCCTTGTATCTTAGACGCAAGAAGTATAAGCCCTACCTCGTTCCTGCCGACGTTTACCGCCCTGCTGCTATTGAACAGCTTACTGTGCTGGCTAAGCAGCTGGATATGCCTGTGTATCCTTCCACAACCGAGATGAATCCTGTGGATATCTGCCGCGATGCAATAGTCAAAGCGGAAGAGGCAGGGTGTGACGTAATGCTTCTCGATACAGCTGGACGGCTGCATATCGATGAGCTGCTCATGGAAGAACTTGCAGGCATTAAGGCAGCTTGTTCTCCTGACGAAATACTTTTCGTAGCAGACGCAATGACAGGTCAGGACGCTGTTAATGTTGCTGCAACGTTTGATGAAAAACTTGATGTCACCGGCGTGGTGCTGACTAAAATGGATGGTGACGCCCGAGGCGGTGCGGCTCTTTCAATCAAGTCGGTTACCGGTAAGTGTGTTAAGTTTGTCGGTATGGGTGAAAAGCTTTCCGATTTGGAACTTTTCTATCCAGACAGGGCTGCCTCTAGAATTCTCGGAATGGGGGACGTCCTCTCCCTGATTGAGAAAGCTCAGTCCGTTATGGAAGAAGGGGAAGCTGAAAAGCTTACTGAAAAATTCCGCAAGGCAAAATTTGACCTTGAGGATTTTCGCACCCAGATGCGCAGAATGAAGAAGATCGGTTCGATGGGCAGCATTTTGAAGCTCATTCCGGGTCTTGGCGGATTGTCCAAGCAGCTCGGTGATATTGATATGCCGGACAAAGAACTGAACAGGATAGAGGCTATCATCTCCTCCATGACAATGGAGGAACGCAAGACGCCAAAGCTTATCAATCCCAGCCGAAGGAAAAGAATTGCCAAAGGTTCCGGGGTTGAGCTTGCGGATGTTAATTCAATGCTCAAGAATTTTGATCAGATGAGTAAGATGATGAAAAAAATGATGGGCGGAAAAGGCGGGATGGGGAAAATGCCCCAGATGCCGAATATGCCCGGAATGCCCGGTTCAGGTGGCGGCGGAATGCCGGGATTACCCGGCATGGAAGGGATGGAAGGGATGGAAGGCATCGGTCAGCCTTCTAAAGAAAAAAGCAAGAAAACCCTGCTCGCCCGTAAAAAGAAAAAACTACAGAAGCAAAATCGCAAGAAGCAGAAAAAGTAACTTTTTGTGAACCTGCTTGCAATTTATCTATGAACCACTTAAATTAAAGATTATATGGGGGAAAGTACACAATGGCTTTAAAACTCAGATTGACCCGTATGGGCTCCAAAAAACGCCCTTTTTACCGTCTTGTAGCTATCAACAGTGAAACCAGACGTGATGGTCGTCCTTTGGAATTCCTCGGACACTACAATCCAATGGTTGAACCTGTTGAACTTAAAATTGACATGGAAAAAGTTCAGAAGTGGATCGATAGAGGCGCATGCCCTAGCGATACAGTTAAAGCACTTCTTAAGAAAAATTCTTAAGGTTAGTTCTCACAACGGTTCGAATTTTTCTTCTTTCTCGGTTCATTCTCGACATCTGAAGCGGAGGTTGTTGGCATGTTGAAGGATTTAGTAGAATTTATTGCGAAATCTCTTGTTGACAATCCGGATGATGTAGTCGTCACCGAGATTGAAGGAGAGCAGACATCCGTAATCGAACTGAAGGTCGCAAAAGAAGACCTCGGTAAGGTTATAGGCAAGCAAGGGCGCACTGCAAGAGCAATGAGAACTTTGCTTGGGGCTGCATCAACCAAGGTGAGAAAACGTTCTGTTCTGGAAATTCTGGAATAGACGACTTCGACCCGGACCATAAACCGGTAGGCTGCTATGGAAATGCTATTAGTAGCCGAGGTGGTCAAACCACATGGCCTGAGGGGGGAAGTTTGCATCGATTCCCATGCGGACTCCCCTTTTCTCTACGATGAGGTTGCTTGTCTTTATCTGAGAAGAGAAGGACAGAAGCCCCGTCGTTTTGGTGTGCAATCCTTTCGGATGCACAGCGGGCGTGCTTTAGTTACTTTCGAAGGCATAAATGACCGTGATAAGGCTGAAACGCTGCGCGGCATGGACGTCTTGGTAAATAAGGCGGATCTTCCCAAACTTGGGGATGATGAAGTCTATATGTACCAATTGAAGGGTGCTGCCGTCGAACTTAAAGACGGAACAGCTGTGGGAACCATTTCGGATTTTCTTTTTGCGCCGGGTCAAGAGACTTGGGTGATCTCATCTTCAGATGGAAAAGAAATTCTTTTCCCTGCTGTGGCTGAGTTTGTATTGTCTGTGGATGTAGATGCAAGAAAGGTTGTGATTGATCCGCCTGAAGGGCTTATCGATATATACCTGACTGCACCTGCTAAATAATGGGACGACCCTTGTCTTTTAAAAAGCCGGTTAATTAGTCTGTGAATTTCAATTTGATTACGCTTTTTCCGGAATTTTTCGATTCCCCTCTTTCAAACGGCCTTATGAGTAAGGCTGTTGAAAGGGATATCGTTTCATTCAATACTGTCAATCCACGTGATTTTGCTGTTGATAATCATAAGAGCGTGGATGACCGTCCTTACGGGGGCGGACCTGGTATGGTCATGTTCATTGAGCCTATAGCTCGCAGTCTCGATTCTGTGGGCATTAAACCTGTTCGTCAGGGAGGCTGCGGCAAGGGTAAAAGGTTGCTGATGCTGTCGCCGAAAGGTCGTCCGCTTACCCAGAAACTTGCTATTGAACTTGCTGGGGAAGATGAGCTGACACTTGTCTGCGGACGGTATGAAGGAATTGACGCTCGCTTTGAAGAGATATTTCCCGTTGAGGCTGTCTCTGTCGGAGACTTTGTTCTTAACGGAGGTGAAGCCGGTGCGTTGTGTCTTATCGAAGCCGTAGCCAGATTGCTGCCGGATTTCATGGGCCATTCTGAATCGGGCACTGAGGAAAGTTTTTCTTCGGGTCTTCTGGAGTATCCGCACTATACCCGTCCTGCAGAATATGAAGGACTCAAAGTGCCGGAGATTCTCTCTTCCGGGAATCATGCTCTGATCGATGAATGGAGGAATAAAAGGTCTCTTGATGAGACTTTGAATTCCAGACCGGAATTGCTTTCTGAAGCTGACGGCTTAAAAAAAGAAGATGTTTATCATTTACGGTCAATACCCCGTAAACGTTTAGGAAAACATCTTTCAATGGCTTTAGTACACTATCCGGTGCTAAATAAATTTGGTGAAAAAGCCGCTGTTTCTTTGACAAACCTTGATATTCACGATATGTCCCGCGTTTCCCGCTCTTACTCATTGGCAGGGATGTATGCAGTGACTCCTATCGAGGACCAGAAGAAATTGGCTGACCGAATAATTTCTCATTGGACCTCGGGACCGGGTAGCAGGACGAACCCGGACAGAGCTGCCGCTCTGGCAAAGGTCAGTGTGATGGACTCCCTGATCGATGTGGTGGAGCATATTGAGTCGGGAACGGGTAAGAAACCGATACTGGTGACAACCAGTGCTCGGGGCGCGGGTAATGTGACTCCTAGTCAGGTCCGTGAAATGCTTTATGACAATCCGGTGCTTCTGGTCTTCGGAACAGGACATGGATTGGCTCCCGAAATTCTTGAAATGGCAACGGGATGTCTTAGACCTCTCCGTTTCATGGATGGATATAATCACTTATCAGTAAGAAGTGCGGTGGCAATAACGGTTGACAGGCTTTTGGGAGACGCTTGGTAGATTTCGTTTTTGGATACCGCAAATTGAATTTATATAAGGAGTAGCAACATGAACGTAATTAAAAAGATCGAACGCGAACACATGCGTCTTGATATGCCTGCATTTAAAGCAGGTGACACCGTAAAAGTACATCTTCGCATTATCGAAGGTGAAAAAGAACGTATCCAGGTTTTCCAGGGTGTTGTTCTTCGTTTCCGTAACGGTTCAACCGATTCAACTTTCACAGTACGTAAGATCTCCGACGGTATCGGCGTAGAACGCGTATTTGCAGTACATTCTCCCTACATTGAACGTGTAGAAGTTGTTACTGAAGGTAAAGTTCGTCGTAGCCGCATTTACTATCTTCGTGACCTTAAAGGTAAAGCAGCACGTATCAAATCAAAGAACGCTTGGTAGCACCCGAAGATTTAAATCTTCTTGGTTCACTCATCCGGGCAGTCTGTCCGGCGGAGTACGCAACTACGAGTTGAAAACCGTCTCTCCCGGATCGAAAGATTCAGGAGCAGACGGTTTTTTTGTTGGTTCTACAATGGAGCAGTCAGAATGTCTCATGAGTTGTCATACGGGATACTTCCGGGAATGGGCGGAGAAGTCGGACTCATCGCAGGAATTGATGAAGCCGGCAGGGGGTGTCTGGCCGGTCCTGTTGTTGCAGGCGCTGTTATTCTGCCTGCCGAATATGACTTGCCCGGGCTTACCGATTCTAAGAAGCTGACTGAATCCGCGCGTGATATTTTGGCGCAGCAAATACGTGAACAGGCTGTATGCTGGTCTCTTGGTGTTAGCAGGGCGCAGGTGGTAGACCGGATAAATATTCTTCAGGCAACGTTCAGAGCTATGGCCAGAGCGGCAATTCATCTTAAAGTGCAGCCTTCTGTTTTGCTAATTGATGGAAATAAGACTATTCCGTTAAATCACTTTAATGGAATTGCAGGATTTCAGCAGGAATCGATAATTAAAGGTGATGAGAAAATTCCCGCTATTTCAGCGGCCTCGATCCTCGCAAAAACTTTTAGAGATTCCTTGATGGTTAAACTGGAAAAGATATACCCGGGATACGGTTTTGCTGTGCATAAAGGGTATGGAACAAAATTTCATATGGATGCAGTCCGTGAAAAAGGTCCCTGCCTGATCCATCGACTCACTTTTAAAGGCGTGCGTCCTGAAAAGAAAAAATCAGGGCAGGAGAGTATGTGTCTCCCAGGCATTTAGATTTCGGCGAGGCCGGAGAAAATTTTGCTGCCTGTTATCTTGAGTGCAGAGGGTTCACTGTTCGTCACCGGAATTGGCGGTGGCGACAATGGGAGCTTGATATTATCTGTGAAGACCTGCCCGGTCCTGACGGTGAGCGCGATCTTGTTTTTGTGGAAGTGAAGACCAGAGCCGGAAGTTCCGTGCAAAAGGGCGTGCAGGCGGTGACTCCTGCAAAATGCCGTAAATTAGTAAAAGCTGCTTCACATTATTTGTCGGCAATGGACTTATGGCATAGACCGTGCCGTTTTGATCTTGTTATTGTAAATGATGCCGGAAACGGCATGAACGCGGAGCACATAAAAAATGCCTTCGAAATCTCCGACTTTATGGGTAGTGGCAACACCGCTTGGCAACCTTGGTGATATTTCAGACCGTGCAAGAAAAGTGCTGGCCTCGGCAGATGTTATTCTGGCCGAGGATACCCGCAGGACCGGCAAGCTGCTTACCGGACTTGATATCAAAGGAAACGGCTTTATCAGTCTTCATGATCATAATGAAGAAAAGCGCATAGCAAAGGTCCTCGAATTTTTTGACGAAGGCGGAAGCGCCGCGCTTGTGTCAGATGCCGGAACACCGCTCATGAGTGATCCCGGTTATAGGCTTGTCAAAGCCTGCCGTGAGCATGGTGTGAAAATAGTCCCTGTGCCCGGTCCGTGTGCACCTGTTACCGCTTTAAGTGCTTGCGGTCTTCCTCCGTATCCATTTGTTTTTTTGGGATTTATGCCACGTAAAGACGGGCAGATGACAAAACTTCTGGAAACACACGGAGCAACAGGAGCGACAATAGTCTTTTTTGAGCGTAAATCCAGACTTCGTGAAACTTTGGAAGTAGCTTACAGGGTGCTTGGAGACAGAGAATTTGTTATATGCCGTGAGCTGACTAAAGATTATGAAGAATTTATATCAGGAACTTTGTCCGGGCATGCTGATGTTTCTGAAGAACTCAAAGGTGAGATAACCGTTGTAGTCGGGCCGCCGGTTATAAGTGGGCCGGCAAGCGAAGAAGAAATATTACGTCTCATAGATCAAGAAATGGAGTCAGGCGAAAAACCCAAAGTTGTTGCCAGAAACGTTGCAGATCGCGTTCAGGGGTGGACAGCCAAAGCTGTCTATGAAAAAGTGACTGAAAGAAAAACAAATAGTTAGGGCATTAGGATTGTTTTGCAACGGTTTTAATATAATCCGAAGCAGTGGTGGAAGCGGTCGTGAATGAAAAAGTGAAAGTGAAAAAATCTCTCGCCCTGGCTTTTGTCAGGTGTTTTCTTCGCAGTTATTTTGTAGGAGCGGGGTTCAATACTCGCGGATTGCAGAATATCGGCTTCTCTTACGCCATGCAGCCCGGACTCGAAGCTCTCTATTCAGACCCGCTGGAGTTATCCAGAGCCCGTAAACGGTACGTTAAGCATTATAATTCTCATCCGTTCTGGGCTCCATTGCTGATAGCTATTTTTCTGGCGGTGGAAATACAGATTAAAGACGGTAAGTTTCCAGTCGCTTTTTTGAATAAAGTAAAAAATACTACCAGTTATACACTTTCTGCTATAGGTGATTCTGTCTTTGCCGGAAGTGCTTTGATTTTCTGGGCCTTAGCAACGATCTCTTTATTGCTTGCTGGTAATACTACGGCGGCTATGCTACTCGGTTTAATATCGTTTGCGGCATTGCAAATATTTAAAGTATATATTTTCTGGGGCGGCCTGCATAAGGGGCTCGGATTTCTGAATGAACTGAAAAAATGGGATTTGATTAATTTAGGCGAACGGCTGAAATTTGTTAATGCGCTCGTTCTTCTGCTGATCTGGATTCAGTTGTGGCCTTCAGATATGGGTATTTTTCAGTGGTATGGCGGAACTGCGATACTGGGATCATTAGGGTGGCTTATTGCAACCGGGAAAATCTCCAGAGAAGTTGTTGCCGTGCTTTTTTTCGTAGTAAGTGTGTTTTTGATAAATTTATTGTAAATAAAGAATTTTGCGTTAGCATAATAGATATAAAGGAACGGTCGAAAATGATTGATAATAGCGCGCTGCGTGAAGGTTCTCCAGATTCGGAAACCGCTGTAGCCCGGACTGTTATTGTAGTTAACCAATTGGGACTGCATGCTCGGCCTGCGGCTCAGCTTGCTCAGGAAGCTCAAAATTTTCAGGCTGAGATCACAATTTTGTGTGATTCTCAGGAAGTGGATGCTAAAAGTATTCTTGATATTTTGACGCTCGCAGCAGCACAGGGAAGTTCTCTTGAACTGAGAGCTGAAGGTATTGATGCCGTAGAAGCTCTTGATTGTCTGGAAGGATTGTTTAAATCAAAATTCGGAGAGGATAAGTAATGGCCAGAGAAGTCGTTACCGGTATTTCCGTTTCAACCGGCATTGCCATAGGCAAAGCCTATTTTTTGAATCGCAGCATTTCTTCTAACTTGCCGCGGCAGACTGTGCCGGAGCACATGGTTGCCGGAGAAAAAGAGCGACTTGCCTACGCCTTTACTGAAGCCGTTAAAGAGTTGGCGGCCGTGCGACTGAAAGTTCCGGCAGAATTGAAAGAACATCAGCTGATTATTGATTCGCATTTAATGATGCTCAAGGACCCGAAGTTTTCCAAGTCCGCGCTTAAATATATTGACGACCTTAGTATTAATGCTGAATGGGCACTGGATAAAGCCGTAAATGATCTTGAAAAAGCTTTCGGAGCTCTGGAAGATAAATATATCCGTGAACGCATGCAGGACGTGCGTCAGGTTGCCCAGAGGGTTCAAGCTAAGCTTATCGGCGGAGAAGCGATTCTGAGCCCTATTGAGGGCCGTGCAGTGCTTATGGCACATGACCTTAGTCCCGCTGATACCATCGAGCTTGAAATTAACAAGCTGATGGCTTTTGTCACGACTCTCGGCGGCAAAACTTCGCACACCGGAATTTTAGCACGTACTCTGAATATCCCCGCTTTGGTTGGGGCCGAAAAACTTGAAAATTCTGTTGTGGACGGTGATCTTGTAATTGTAGACGGCCTTTCAGGTAAGATTATTGTTGACCCTGATGAAGAGGAACTCGAACATTATCATAACTTGCAGATCCAGTTTGAGACTTATCAGGGCACGATTATAAGAAGCTGTCAGCTTCCTGCTGAAACTGAAGACGGATACCGGGTTCAGGTTTTGGCCAATATTGAACTTTCTGAAGAGGTTTCAACTGTCATAAACAATGGCGGGGAAGGAATCGGACTGTTCAGAACAGAGTATGCCTATTTGAACCGGAGCGACCTTCCGGATGAAGAAGAACTCACCGAGAAATACACTGAACTTGCCACGATCATGTCTCCTCACAAGGTTGTTTTGAGAACTCTGGACCTCGGTGCAGATAAATTCATGTCTTATTTCGGGCCGCTTGATGAAGCGAATCCTGCAATGGGACTTAGAGCGATAAGATTTTGTTTGAAGCATCAAGACCTTTTCCATACGCAGTTAAGGGCAATATTGCGGGCCAGTGCGTGTGGGAATGTTTCAGTCATGTTCCCCATGATCTCCGGGCTTAAAGAAGTTCATCAGGCAAAAGAAGCCTTGGAACGCGCTAAGGCGGAACTGACGGCAGAAGGCATAGATTATGATCATGACATGCAGGTCGGTGTTATGATTGAGCTCCCTGCCGCGGTTATGATTGCGGAAATTCTGGCTCAGGAAGTGGATTTTTTCAGTATCGGAACTAACGATTTGATTCAGTACAGTATCGGTATCGACCGGACTAATCCGCATGTTTCGTATCTGTATCAGCCTTTGCATCCGGCTATAGTTCGCTCTATCAAGTATGTTGTTGACGCAGGGCACAGAGCGGGGATAGGCGTTAGTCTTTGCGGCGAAGTTGCTTCTGATCCGTATTGTGTGCCTATCCTGATGGGTATGCAGATCGACAGTCTCAGCCTGACTCCGCAGGCCATTCCCGGCATTAAACGTATTTTACGGCAGCTTAGAATGCCTGAATGCAAACAGCTGCTAAAAGAGGTTCTGCACTGTCGCACTGTTGCACACATTAATAAGCTTGTTACTGAAAATATTTATAAAAAATATCCTGAAGAACTGATGTTTTTTGCATCTCTTCTGGATAACGACGATATTACAGGTTAAATTTTATTATGGCTAAAGCTAAAAAGAAAAGCCCTTCTTCTATTGCACAGAATAAGGTTGCTCGTCGAAATTATGATTTTATAGATACCTTGGAAGCAGGTCTTTTACTTGTGGGAACCGAGGTTAAATCTCTGCGTCAGGGGCAGATCAGCTTCAACGACGGGTATGTCAATTTTAAAGACGGCGAAGCATGGCTGATAGGTATTCATATAGCTCCTTACGATCACGCCGGACATACGCAGCATGATCCTGACCGTGCTCGCAAGCTGTTACTGCATGATTATGAAATTGAAAAATTGCAGACAAAATCAGAGCAGAAAGGGCTGACTGTTATACCTGTGAGTCTTTACTTTTCACGAGGCAAGATTAAATTACAGATAGCTCTTGCAAAAGGTAAAAATGTTCACAGCCGTAAGGAAGAGTTGAAGCGGCGTGATATAGCAAAAGACACGGCCCGCCAATTAGCTAATTATTAGCTAACGGACGAGCCGTAAAAACTTTCACCACCCCTTGCCGGTAGGTGGATAAAGTATGGTATGGGATAGTAACTTTTCGTCCGTCAAGGATCGAAAATATTTACTGAAGTCTCGAAATTAAAACGGTTAGACCCATAGTAACTCCGATCCAGAAAAATAGTTTAATAGTGCCTGTTACGGGATCAAGTCTGGTATAACCTGAGATGCTGTCTTCTGGAGTCAGAATTTCCATTACGAAGTTGCTTACGCTGTCAACCATGACAATTCTCCTTTTTCGTGAAGTTGATTTAAAAAAAATCACGAACTTGTTAAAAACTATATGCCTGTTTTGTTTCATTCAATCCAACGGGAATAATAGAACCCCCCCTTTAAGTTTTTCGATGGGTAAATAATTTAATATCATTCAATTGTAACATTTATGCCGTAAGTTGTTAAAACTATGGAACTATATCAGATCAAAACTTTTGTGGTGGTAGCCGATGCCGGTAATTTAACCAGAGCTGCGAAACAATTGCATGCCAGCCAGTCCACAATAAGTTTGCATATTAAATCTCTTGAAGAAGAGCTTGGTGTGTGCCTTTTTTTGCGGACCCCAAAAGGTATGGTTCTTACTCCGGAAGGAGAATCCCTTGTAAAACGGGCTCAGGACGTTCTTGATTCAGTTGAAAAAATGCATGCTGAAGCCTTGACTCTTTGTGGTGATGTTTCAGGAGAAGCCCGTGTCGGACTGCAAACATCACCAGTCTATTTAAGAACCCCTCAGCTTATTAAGTGTATTAAAGATAATTATCCCGGTCTCAATCTACAGTTTGTCCAGCATCAGACATGGACAATGCGCCGTGAAGTTGCAGGCAGAACAGTCGAAGGCGGCTTTTTTTATTCAGTATGCCCTCCTGAGGAAGTTGAAGGGATTCTTTTAGAGAACACTGTGCTTAGAGTTGTCGGACCTGCTTCATGGCAGGCTAAAATTGAAAATGCCAAGTGGGAAGATCTTGCTAAATTGCCGTGGATCTGGACTCCGGCGGAGTGTTCTTTCAGCCAGAAATTGAACGAAACATTTCATCTTCTAGGGCTTGAAGCCAGTAAATCTATGATCGCAGACAGTGAAGACGCACATAATATTTTAGTCCGTTTTGAAAACGGGGTAACCGTCATGCGTGACGATGAAGCACGCGAAGGCGCAGATGCAGGGTCATTTTACATCTGGCCCGGCGGACATCTTGAAGTCGGGTTATATTTCGGATTCCATAAGCAGCGAAAAGCTGACCCTATTGTAAAGGCTTTGATTGATTGTGTTGAAAAAGTCTGGAAGTCTTAAGCTTCTTAAGCGGTTATGTAATGAAATCCTATCCAGAAAAATTATCCAGATTACAGCGCAAGTTTTTAAAAAAACTTTTTCCTGACAGTGAGAGCGGCTTCTCTGATGGAGAACTTCTTTCGTGCGGCGTAGATGCCAGCCGTAAACATGCTAAACCGTTAGCTCTTGTTAAACCACATTGCGCCGAGCAGGTATCCGAACTTTTATCTTGGGCGCAGAAAGAACGTATGCCTGTTTATCCAAGAGCCAGAGCCACCAATAAGGTTGGCGGTTGTGTTCCTGTTAAGAACGGTATTGTTGTCTCCATGCTGGGTATGAATTCCATTTTAGAGATAAATTCCAGTGATTTTGTGACCGTAGTCCAGCCCGGCGTAATTACGGCTGATTTACAGCGAAGTGTTGAGAAACAAGGTCTCTTTTATCCTCCTGATCCAGCAAGTTTCAAAATTTCGACTATCGGTGGAAATATCTCCACATGTGCAGGTGGAATGCGGGCCGTTAAATACGGTGTAACCCGTGATTATGTGCTCGGCCTTGAAGCTGTTATTCCCGGCGGGGAAATCATCCATACAGGCGGGCGTACTCATAAAAATGTTGTAGGGCTTGACCTTACAAGACTTTTTGTCGGTTCCGCAGGATCACTCGGATTGATTACTAAGGCCACTTTGAAACTGCTTCCTCTTCCAGATACCTCCGCCTCGGTTCTCATCGGTTTTGAAAATTTAGCAGGCTGCCTTAAAGGGGCAGAGGCTGTTTTCGGTTGCGGAATTTTGCCTACGGCGATGGAACTTATGGATAAGAACACGCTCAAGGCTTTGGAAATGCATTCGGAAGTACCGTGGCCTGTCGATACCGGAGGGGTGCTGCTTCTTAAGATTGACGGCTCCCATGAGTCCGTTGCGGCAGATCTTAAACAGATTGAAAAAGCTCTTTCACAAGTATCTACAACCTTCCTGGAAAAGGGGAGCGGAGATGATCAGGAACGATTGTGGGAGCTGCGCAGGGTTATCAGCCCTGCCGCATTTAATCTAGCCCCGAACAAGCAGGGTGAAGATGTTGCGGTTCCTCGTGGAAAAGTAGCTCAGGCTATTGAAAGTTATCATGAAATTGGAGATAAACTGGACGTTGTGGTCTTGTGTTTCGGCCATCTCGGGGATGGCAATATTCACGTAAGCGTGATGTATGACAAGTCTGTACCCGGTCAATCTGAGAATGCGCTAAAAGCCAAAAAAGCTATTTTCAGCAGTACGTTGGCTCTTGGCGGAACATTGTCAGGAGAGCATGGCATCGGTTTGACAAAAGCGGACTATATCGGAATGCAAATTGGTAATGCTGAATTAAATTTAATGCACGGCATCAAAAATGTTTTTGACCCGCTGAATATAATGAATCCGGGAAAGGTTGTATAATGGCTGTCTCTAAAAGCTGCGTTCAATGCGGTAAATGTCTTGAAGTTTGCCCTCTTTTTAAAGTCACCGGAAGAGAAGAACTGACACCGCGTGCAAAATTTTTTTTGGAAAGTCTTGACCCGTCAGCGGGGCTAAGTGAAAAAGATTTTAAATCTTTAGCTTCTATGTGTCTTTCGTGCGGTCGGTGTGAAAAAAACTGTCCGCAGAATATGTCCGTACCGGATATGGTCTCGGCGTTAAGGGCCGAATCTAAATATTTTACCAAGACTTGCTGGGATTTATGGCTTTCAAAACCGGGCTTTATCTGGCCCTTGGCAGCTGCTTTATCAAAATTTACTCCTGAAGCTCTGCCGGAACCTGTCGGGTCCGCAAAGAAAAGAATGGAAGCCCTTTTTGCGAAGAGTCCTGCGCCTTGGGTAAGACTTGTACCTGATATTAAATTTGAAGAAAAAAAGGTTGTTCTGTTTAAGGGATGTGTCGGCAGTTACGCGCGGCAGGACTGGGTGCGCAAGGCAGAACATCTGATGGACGGAGCAGGGTTGATCAGGGCCGGAATACCTGAATTCAGTTGTTGCGGCTCCTCCTATGGAAGTGCCGGATTGCTGAGCAGGCAAAACTCCGCAAGAAAAGCCAATATCCGTGAATGGAAGAGGCTGAATTTTCCGCTTATAATCATTTTCTGTACTACCTGTCTGAAAGGGCTTAAAGAATACTCTTTGTCAGACTTTGACGGAGATCAAGAGCTCTACAGCCTTTGGCTGTCAAACCTTGTTCCGCTGTCGTTTTTGCTGCTTGATGCGGATGTTAAAATTTTAGAAAACAGCCCGTCGCAGGTTATTTATCACAAACCATGCCATGCTCCTGAACCTGACTATGATCAGGTTTTGGTTGAAACCATTGCTGGTGATAAACTTATGCCTGTTAAAAAGGATATCTGCTGCGGATTCGGCGGGATTATGCAGCTCGGCGCACCTGATCTTTCTAAACAGGTTGGAGATTACTGTATAAACGACCTGACAAAATCAATATCTCCCGGTGCGCAGATTTTGACTGGATGCTCCGCCTGCGTTATTCAACTAGCAACTTTAGCAAAAGCTGACTTTTTTACAGGTCATTGGCTTGATATTTTAGAATAAGGACTTATTTGGGAACAATTGCTCGTTTTCAAAAAAAGAAAAATACGCGGATTCCCGCTGAGAAAAAAAGGATATTAAATGTTTAACGCCATATTTTCGACAATTTTCGGTTCCAGAAATGACCGGTTCATTAAAAAGCTTAAGCCGCAAATTGATGCAATTGCGTCATTTGAACCTGAAATGGAAAAGCTGACCGACGAACAATTCCCTCAGAAAATTGCTCAGTGGAAAGAAGAAGTAGCCGCAGGAAAAGATCTGGATGAGCTCCTGCCTGAAGTTTTTGCCTTAGTGCGTGAAGCTGGAAAACGTTCCCTCGGCATGCGGCATTACGATGTGCAGATGGTCGGTGGTATGGTCCTGCATGGTGGAAGAATTGCGGAAATGAAAACCGGTGAAGGTAAAACCCTTGTGGCTACTTTGCCAGCGGTTTTAAATGCGCTTTCCGGTAAAGGGGTTCATCTTATCACCGTCAACGATTACCTTGCCACACGTGATGCCGGGTGGATGGGTAAGCTTTATAATTTTCTCGGTCTCACCGTAGGTATTGTCGTTCATGGTCAAACTGATCAGGAACGTCAGGATGCTTACGCTTGTGACATCACATACGGTACGAACAACGAATTCGGGTTTGACCATCTTCGCGACAACATGAAGTTTTACAAAGAACAACTTGTTCAGCGTGAGCTGAACTTTGCTATTGTCGATGAAGTTGACTCCATTTTAATTGATGAAGCCCGTACTCCTCTTATTATTTCCGGCGCATCTGATGAAGCGACCGGAATGTATGCTCAGGTAAACGCCATAATTCCTCTCCTTAAAAGAGATGAAGATTTCGAAGTTGATGAAAAAGGTCAATCCATCACTATGACCGATGAAGGCGTTACCAAATGTGAAGAGATTCTTAAAATAGACAATCTTTATGCTTCACCGAATATTTCATATCAGCATCACATCATGCAGGGAATTAAAGCGCATCATCTGTTTGCCCGCGATGTTGATTATATTGTTAAAGATGACCAAGTTGTAATTGTAGATGAGTTTACAGGCCGCTTAATGCCCGGCAGACGTTTTTCAGACGGTCTGCATCAGGCTCTTGAAGCCAAGGAAGGAGTGAAAGTTGAGTCTGAAAATCAGACTCTTGCTTCAATCACCTTTCAGAATTACTTCCGCATGTACAAGAAACTCTCCGGTATGACCGGAACCGCGGATACTGAAGCTGTTGAATTTGCGCAGATTTATAATCTGGAAGTAATTGTCATCCCGACTAATGCCGATTTGCTTCGTAAAGATTTTCCAGACTCCATCTACAAAACTCAGCAAGAAAAATATGTGGCTATCGCTAATGAAATAGCGACCCTTTATAAGAAAGGACAGCCTGTTCTGGTCGGTACTGTTTCAATTGAAAAATCAGAGCTGATCGGTTCTCTACTTAAAAAACGCGGAATTCCTCATGATGTCTTAAATGCTAAGCAACATGAGAAAGAAGCCGAAATTGTTGCCGGGGCAGGTCATAAGGGGCATGTCACCATTGCAACCAACATGGCTGGTCGTGGTACTGATATCGTACTCGGCGAAGGTGTTAAGGAGCTTGGCGGATTGCACATTATCGGAACGGAACGGCATGAATCACGCCGTATTGATAATCAGCTGCGTGGTCGTTCCGGTCGTCAGGGTGACCCGGGAAGTACCCGCTTTTACCTTGCTCTTGATGATGACCTGATGAGGCTTTTCGGTTCTGAACGAATTGCCGGAATTATGGATAAGCTTGGAATGCAGGAAGGCGAACCTATTGAGAATAAGATGGTTTCCAAAGCCATTGAAAATTCTCAGAAACGCGTTGAAGGTCATAACTTTGAAATACGTAAACAGTTGCTGGACTATGACGATGTAATGAATCAGCAGCGCGAAGTTATCTATTCACTGCGCCGCGAAGTAATGTACTCTGAGAATATGGATGACATGATTTTCGAGTTTGTCGAAGAACTGCTGGATGAAAGTTATTTCCCCGTTGTTGAAGCTCACGGCAAGCCTTTAGACGAAGAGACTGAGGAAATGGTCAGAGTCGGTCTTAATGAAATCTTCGGATTCAGCCGCATGGCAGATTTTAAGGAAGGCATCCCGTCTCGTGAGCAGGCTGACGAGTGGGTTAAGGATATTTTAGGCTCACTCAAGAGTAATGCAGAAGATCATTTCAATGAAATTCAGCGGTACTTCATGCTCGAATCTCTTGACCGCAACTGGAAAGAGCATCTTTTGAACATGGACCATTTGCGTGAGGGTATCGGCCTTCGCGGTTACGGTCAGAAAGATCCTAAGCATGAGTATAAGCGTGAAGGTTTTGACATGTTCCGCGATATGCTTGAGCGCATTAAAGAAAATACTGTAAAAGCTCTTTGCCATCTTCGTATTGAAGCTGAAGTACGTGAAGAAGAGTTTCAGCATAAGGACCAAAAGGGTCTTGAATACTCTGATAACGGTGAAGGTGAAGAAAAGAAAAAGCAGCCTGTACGCAGGACGGAGCCCAAAATCGGTAGAAATGAGAATTGTCCGTGCGGAAGCGGAAAGAAATATAAAAAGTGTTGCGGAAAATAATTAAAGTTTAAAATATTTGATTAAGCCCCCTGACATCGCTTGCTGTCAGGGGGCTTTTATGTTTAAAGGCCCCTTCTTTGCAATTAATCATTATTTTATATTTATACTAACTTTTAAAATTATTTTGCTGTATATATTAATTATTAGCCGTAGTTCCGAGAGATTTTAGATGCTAATTGATTAACTATAGAAAAGAAATAATTCAGGCGGAATTAAACATGGTCGCATTATTTTTTCAAACATATTTGAAATTATTTTTTATTTTAACCCCGTTCTTTGCCATATCAGCGTTTCTCTCGTTAACTCAGGAGATGAGTCCTACAGAACGGAAGAGAACGGCTGTTAAAGTTACTCTGGCCGTTATAATAAGCTCTCTCATACTTTACCTTTTTGGAAGATATATCTTCGAATTGTTCGGTATAACTCTTGATGCTTTCCGAATCGGAGCAGGGGCTGTCCTCTTCTTGTCTGCAATGAATATGGTTGGAGGCGGTAGTAAGAAATTTGATGCAGGCGGCGAAGATGAAGATATAGCTGTTGTCCCGTTAGCCATTCCTATTATTGTAGGCCCTGGGACTATCGGAGCTTTGCTGGTCATGGGTTCTACTGTTCAAGGGTTTAAAGATCAGGCTTTTGCTTGCACCGCTTTGCTATGCGCGGTATTAACAGTCGGTATTCTTTTGTTTATATCTTCAAGCCTTAAGCGATTGCTTGGTAAACGCGGGCTTAATATCATGAGTCGGTTGACTGGATTATTTGTAGCATCTATTGCTGCTCAGATCTTTTTTACCGGACTGCGAAATTTTATGCAGAGTTAAGTTACAAGCTATTCAAAGGAGGAGTTTTAAGTGAACAATGGCAAGACTCTTACAGACAGATTTTTAGTGGCTCTTTTTAGGCGTGGCAAAGCAGCGTATCTTCCTATCTCATACCTTAAAGAGCAGGGTGATAAAGTTCTTAGTAAAGGCGAAACTGATAAGTTGCTTACTGTGCTGGCAGAAATGACCGCTAAAGGCGTTCTTGAAGTGAAAGACAACCAGTATAAGCTTATTCATGACCCCTTTGCTTAGAAGCTCAAACTGAGAGAAAGTATAGACTAGTTTTTATGCTTGTGGATAAGGGAAAAGCAGCCGTTGAAGTTTTCTTCAACGGCTTTTTATTTAGCTTAATTATTCTACTGGAATAAATGAGCAGG